>CAYNFL010000161.1:0-4764 GCA_964396465.1 uncultured Christensenellaceae bacterium | reverse complement strand
GATTTATGGAGGCGAATATGAAAAAGGTAAAGATCAAAAAGCTGACACCGGAAGCGTTTGCGCGGTATGGCAGCTATGCGAGCATCATCGACCCCAAGGGCGATAAGCTGGGAGCGCCGCCTGTGGAATTTTACCGCGACTTGGTACAGCAGAGCCTCGGTACCGCATCGTGCGTATCTTATTCCGCATGTGTGGTGGAAGAACGCCCGCATGTCATCGATAGTATTGAGATGCACAATTACTGCCACGAGACGATCATCTGTCTCGACGGGGATTATCTGATTCATGTAGCACCGGCCAGCGGGAGCGGGGAAGTGCCATATGACGAGATCGAGGTATTCTTTCTGCCGAAGGGGACGGCAGTCAATGTCAAGGCAGGGGTATGGCATAAGGCGGGATTCCCGTACCGGTGCAGCAAAGTACACATAATGTGCGCGCTGCCCGAAAGGGCTTACGCAACGGATTGCCATGTGGTCGAAATACCCAAGGAACTGCAAATTGAAGTGCTGGACGAATTTGAGTAATGCAGCATCGATGAAAGAAATTTAATGAAGACAGAGGATAACGCCCCACGGCATATGGGGCGTTATCCATTGATTTTTAAGGTACCAAAGATTATGCGGTGATGCAGGCGTTTAGTATAATGGGTTTCGATCTTGCAATGGGCTAGTTTTAGTGTTAAAATGACGCCCGGAAATATAATGTTCTTTTCTCTTTATTTAACGGACATTATAGATGGATTCCGTAATCACCGTATAAGAATGGAGATAAGTGGATGAAAGCTCGATATGATATACAGTTGATGGTGCAAGCCTCTAAGATGTATTATGTTGGAGGCTTGACGCAAGAGCAAATCGCAAAAGAATTGGGCATTTCAAGATCATCCGTGTCGATGATGATATCGGAAGCAAAGGATTTCGGCATTGTAGAAATCAGCATTAAAGATCCTAAAAATAATGTTCAGGATGTTGCGGATGAATTCGTTAAGAGGTTCTCACTAAACGGATGCCTGATTATTCCCACCGCAATAGACGATATTCGATTGATTACAAGAATTGTGGCTTCCCAAGGTGCTGATTATGCGGAAGACATTTTGAAAAGCCACACAACGATAGGTATTGCTTGGGGGACGACATGCTACGAATTTATGATGTCGTTTACAAACCGGAATAAACTGAGGGACATCAACGCGGTACCGCTGATCGGCGGTACATCGAGGATCGCGTCGGAATATCAATTAAACGAGATGGTACGGATGTTTGCTGAAAAGCTGTATGGCACGCCTTCGTTTATTTACGCTCCGGCTATTGCTGAATCTATTGAAGATAAAGAGCTTTACATGCAAAGCATGTCAATGAAATCGATCATTGAAAAGTGGAACAACATGGATGCGGCGATCGTTTCCGCCGGTGCGCCTCCTGAATTTTATGATAACCGCATGGTTTTTGACATAGCAAACAGGCAGCAATATGAAGGAAACGAAACGAGGGTTATCGGTGATATTTGCGCAAGAAGATTCAATTTGAAAGGTGAATTCATACATAATGATTACAGCGCCAAGATCATGGGCATTGATGAAGAAAAGCTCAAGCGTATAAAAAACGTGATCTGCATAGCGGCGGGCAAACACAAGTTGTTATCCATCATCGGCGCGCTGCGCACGAATGTAATCAATTATTTTGTTACCGATGAAAATACTGCGCGGAGCGCTTTGGAGATTCTCGATAGTTAGAAAAACGCTGATGAATTCGGCATGCTGTTTTAACAGCTAAACCGACTTAACGGCGCTCGTCCCCAAGGGTTTTTGTGCCTGTTGTGTCACGAAACCTGAAATAGCGGCTATTCCTGCGTTCCGCAGGCCGCGAACCATCTCGCTATTCCGACAAACCTCATTGAAATCAGCGGTTGTATCATTCCCGCAGAAAATATAACGATGGCGGTGCAACGGAGAAAAGCAGTATTTTAACTCAGAAGGCTATTTCGATTATTAATGAGCAAAAGTTCACGATAAGGATTTATTTGAGAATTTGACGATTAGTAAAAGCTGGTTTGGAATGAAAAACCGGCAAGGAGAGAACCATGGAGAAGCGAGATCTTAAAATAATGGTCGCCAAAATGTACTATATGGATGGGCTTTCGCAGCAGGAGATATCGAAGGTGATCCATGTATCCCGCCCCAGCGTTTCGCGTATTTTACAGGCGTGTGTAAATGAGGGAATCGTAAAGATTAAAATAGACGACGTATCTTCATATGGCAAAGAGCTCGGGAAAAGGATCGTGGAAACATACGGTATCAAGGACGCCATTATCGTGCCGAGCGGCCACAGCATGGAAGCCGATAAGGAGAAGGTAGGCGAAGCCGCGGCATCCTATATTGAGTCTTTGTTATCGCCCGGGATGCTCATCGGCATCGCCTGGGGTACGACGATACACAGCATTGTAAAGAATATCAAGCCAAACAACGCTCTGAAAGCTGATGTCATTCAATTAGTCGGAGGGGTGGGGAACAAGACCAACGATACCGATGCCAATATGATGGCAATGACGCTGGCAAAAGCGCTTAAAGGGGACAGCTATATATTGCAGTCTCCGTTTCTCGTACAGAGCAAGATTGTGCGCGACCTGTTGATGGAAGAGCCGCATGTGAAGAACCATTTTCAAAAAATGAAGAATACAAAGCTTGCGATTATCGGCCTTGGTTCAACAAAACCGGAACTCAGTGCGCAGTTCAGATCAGGACATATCAATATCGAAGATACGGAGAAATTGATGCGGGAAGGGGCTGTCGGAGATATATGCGGCAGCCATATCGATATCAATGGGCTTCGCTGCAATTCGTCATTAAGCGACAGAATGATTGCCATATCGCTTGATGACCTGAAAAGAATACCTACCGTGATCGGGGTTGCGGCCGGAGAGAAGAAAGCGGATATCATTATGGGTGCGCTTCGCGGCAGGTATATCGATGTGCTGATAACGGATGAGAAAGCAGCCGCGGGTGCGTTGAATTACAGGTAGCAGTTTTTTAATGATGATCGTTACCATACGCAGCTTTATTTTTTAATTCAATTTATATACCCAAAACAGCAAATAACCGGTGAACAAATGTGCAATATTGTTTAATAGCATTGACAACGGTGTATATATATATTATATTAATGATAATAAACGTCACGAAATATGTAGAGGAAATTTGGGGATGAAATTATCCGCATCGATACTGTCAGCTGATTTTTTAAATCTCGGACGCGACTTGGACAGGGCGTATGAAGCCGGGTGCGAGCTGCTTCATATCGATGTTATGGACGGCCATTTTGTACCCAATATCGCAGTAGGGATATGCACGACGGAAGCGTTTAAAAACGACAAAAGGATGCGCAAAGACGCGCATCTCATGATCAGCAACCCGGAAACCATGATCCAGCCTTATATCGACGCGGGGGCAGATTCTGTCACGATACACGCGGAAAGCAACCCGCACCACATCCGGCTGATGAGGGATATCAAAAAACAGGGTAAGCTTGCGGGCATCGCGCTGACGCCCGAAACTCCGGTCGAATCCATACGCTGCGCGCTTGAAGAGGCGGATATCGTGCTGCAGGTTTCGGTATGCGTCGGTTTCGGCGGGCAAAGCATCATTGAATACGTCTACAATAAGTTAAATACACTAAAAGAGTATAAGGAGCGCTACGGATACCGGTACGAGATACAGGTGGACGGCGGTATTAACGCACAAACGTTCCAAACGGCGCTTGCGAACGGAGCAGAAGTTTTGGTAGCGGGCTCGATGCTGTTCGGCGCGCAGGACATGGCAAAGATGGTGCGGGAGATGAAAGCGGCGGCATTAAAATCGGGGTTATGATCCGCGGCATACCGGTATAAATCCCCTTTAGGGTGAACGGGGGTTTACGATAGGATTTATATTACGAATGGAGGAGATTCACAAATGGGTTTATATGCTGACAACTTGAAGGGCAAGGTTTGCGTTGTAACGGGGGCTGCAAAGAGCATGGGCTTCAGCATCGCGGAAAAGTATGCCGAGCAGGGCGCGAAGGTCGTATTGATCGATATCGACCCGCTGGTGGAGAAATCGGCGGCGGAGCTTAGCGGCAAGGGATATACCGCCAAGGGGATCGTGCTCAACATCACCGACCGCAAGGCAGTACTCGATTGTTTCAAAAAGATCACGGATGAAATGGGAGACATCTACGCGCTCGTCAACAACGCGGGCGTGGTGGATCAAAGGCCGTTTGAGGAAAACGATGAGGCGGTTTTTGATAAGATGTTCAAAGTCAACGTCAATGGAACCGCTTGGTGCATACAGGGCGCAATTAAAAGCATGAAGAAGAACAAGGAAGGCAGAATAATCAACTTCGCGTCAAAATCCGGCAAGACGGGTTCGGCGCTGATGGGGCCTTACAGCGCGGCAAAGGGCGCGGTGATCGTGCTGACGCAGGCGCTCGCATACGAGTACGCGCCGTACAACATTAAGATCAACGCCATCTGCCCCGGCATTACTGACGCGACGGGCGTTTGGACCAGCGTGAGCGCGGGCTATATCGATAACCTGCATCTGGAGAGGGAAGAGGTCGTTAAGAAGTTTACCGCGAAGGTGCCGCTGGGAAGGCTGACCAATAAGGAAGATGTGGTGGATTTCGTGTTCTTCTTGACCGTTTCTGGGGATTACTGCACGGGCCAGGCGTTTAATGTAACGGGCGGCCGCGAAATGCATTAAAAGAAGGAGCCGGATATGGATATTGAACA
>CAYNFL010000160.1:0-4779 GCA_964396465.1 uncultured Christensenellaceae bacterium | reverse complement strand
GCAGCTTGTTCAGCGCGCGGATGCGCTGCTCCGCGTTCTTGGATACGATCATCTCGCGCATCGCGGGGATGCGATCCTCGTTAAAGAACATATGCTCGGTACGGCAAAGGCCGATGCCTTCAGCGCCGAACTTTACCGCCTGCTGCGCGTCCTTGGGCGTATCGGCGTTGGTGCGCACTTTGAGCGTGCGGACTTCGTCGGCCCATTCCATGATCGTGCCGAAATCGCCCGTTAATTCCGCAGGCTTGGTTTGTATCGCCTGCCCGTATACGTTGCCCGTTGAGCCGTCGAGCGAAATATAGTCGCCCTCACGATATACCTTGCCGTCCGGCGCGGTCATCGTCTTGTTTTTCTCAACGATCATGATATCGCCGCAGCCCGAAACGCAGCAGGTTCCCATGCCGCGCGCGACCACCGCCGCATGCGACGTCATGCCGCCGCGCGCCGTGAGTATGCCCTGTGAGGCATACATGCCCTCGATATCCTCAGGAGAGGTCTCCAGCCGCACGAGCACGACTTTTTCGCCCGCGGCCGCGGCCACAACCGCTTCCTCCGCTGTGAAGTATATCTTGCCGCAGGCGGCTCCGGGGGAAGCCGCGAGGCCCTTCGCAATGGGCTTTGCCGCCGCGAGCGCTTTGCCGTCGAACGTGGGGTGCAGCAGCGAATCGAGCTGCTTGGGTTCCACCTTCAGCAGCGCTTCCTTTTTGCTGAGCTTGCCTTCCGCCACAAGATCGACCGCGATTTTAAGCGCCGCCGCCGCGGTGCGCTTGCCGTTTCTGGTCTGAAGCATATAGAGCTTGCCGCGCTCGATCGTGAACTCCATGTCCTGCATGTCGCGGTAGTGCTCTTCCAATGTTGAAGCGATTTTAACAAACTGGTTGTAAACGTCGCTCATCGTATTCTGAAGGTCTGAAATGGGCTTAGGCGTGCGGATACCCGCGACGACGTCCTCTCCCTGCGCGTTCATCAGGAATTCTCCGTAGAGCTTCTTTTCGCCGGTAGAGGGATTGCGCGTGAACGCCACGCCCGTGCCGGAATCGTTGCCCATGTTGCCGAACACCATCGCCTGCACGTTGACGGCAGTTCCCCAGTCGCCCGGGATATCGTTCATGCGGCGGTATACGATCGCGCGCGGGTTGTCCCACGAACGGAACACCGCCTTGATCGCCTCAATGAGCTGTTCCTTGGGGTCCTGCGGAAACTCGCGCCCCATCTCGACCATGTACAGCGCTTTATACCGCTGCACAACGGTCTTTAAATCCTCGGCGTCCAGCTCGGTATCGTTTTTCACGCCCTTGCATTCTTTAACGTCGTCCAGAATCTCTTCGAATTTCGCTTTCGCGATGCACATCACCACGTCGGAAAACATCTGGATAAAACGCCGGTAGCTGTCGTACGCGAACCGCTCGTTATTGGTGAGCTTGGCAACACCCTTTACCGCCACGTCGTTCAGCCCAAGGTTTAAAATCGTGTCCATCATGCCCGGCATCGAGGCGCGCGCGCCGCTTCTGACCGATACGAGCAGCGGGTTCTCCGAATCGCCGAATTTCTTGCCGTTGATCTCTTCCGCCTTGGCGAGATACTCAAAAATTTCTGCCAGAATGTCATCCGCGATTTTTTCGCCGTCCTGATAGTACCGGTTACACGCCTCGGTCGTCACCGTAAAACCCTGCGGCACGGGCAGATTGAGCCCGGTCATCTCCGCAAGGTTCGCGCCCTTGCCGCCCAGTAAATCCCTCATGGACGCGTTTCCTTCACTGAAAAGATACACATACTTTTTCGCCATTGAATGAAACTCCTTATTCCTTTTATATAATTTCCGGCCGGATACCGTATTTTACAATTAATCAAGCCAATAAAGGATTATACACCTTTTTCGCTGCCTGTACAACGAAAAGCTTCAAATCTTTTTCATGTTCTTCGTTTTACGTTAAAACCAGTTCTTCCGTTTAAATAATATCAGGCACAGAATGACGATCGCCGCGGCGATGATGATCACCATGGGATATCCGAAAGCCCACCGGAATTCGGGCATCTGAAGGTTCATGCCGTACCAGCCCACGAGCAGCGTTAAAGGCAAAAATATCGCGGTAATCACCGTAAAAATTTTCATGATGCTGTTGAGGCCGATGTCCACCTCGGCCTGATACGCCTCGCGCACCTGCGTGACATAGTCGCGCAGGTTCAGCACGCTGTGGTACAGCCGATCCACGCGGCCCGAAAATATCTTGAAGTAGCGCAACGCCCCCGCAGGGTGCAGGCCGTTCTCGTTCTCCTGCAATTCGTCCAGCACGGTCAGCATCTGTTCGTAATAGCGTTTTAATACCATCAGCCGTTTGCGCAGCGATATGATCTCCTTCACGCAGTTGCGCTTTTTGGATGTCAGCAGCGCGTCCTCCAGCCCCGATATCTCCCGCTCGATCTTTTCGAGCACTGCCGCGTCGTCCGCCGTCAGCCGCTCGAAGAGCATAAAAAGCAGCCTGTCAAAGCTCACGCGCGACGCGCAGCCCATATCGCTGCATACCTTCTCTACCGCATTGATGCTGCCGCTGAATATCAGTATGAGGTTTTTGCGCAGGTAAATATAAATGCGCAAGGGCGGCACATGCGGCGATTGACGGCCCAAATCGCTGACGCTGATAAAATCGAAGCCTTCGTGGCTCTCGTACACCATGGAGGAATTCCCCGTCGCGTCCGACATCGGCTTACTGCTGAATCCAAACGCGCCCAATACCCCGGCCGATTCCTCCGCGTCAAATATACCGAAATACTGCCCTGTGCCCTTGACCGCCTCAGACAGCGCCTGCTCCGTCAGCCTTTCGTTTTCAACCAAAAACAGCATACCGTTTGCCCCCATCGCTAAAATTCACAGCTGCCCGGCGTTCTGGGATACGGTATCACGTCGCGAATATTATCCACGCCCGTGAGGTAGATCAGCAGCCGCTCGAAGCCCATGCCAAAACCCGCATGCTCGCATCCGCCAAACCTGCGCAGGTTCAAATACCAGTACATGTCTTCTATGGAGATATGCAGCTCCTCCATGCGCGAGAGCAGCCGCTCAACGCGCGTCTCCCTCTGGCTGCCGCCCATGAGTTCGCCCGCGCCCGGCACCAGCAGATCGACCGCTGCCACGGTATCGTCCTCGTTCTGGTACATATAGAACGCCTTGATGCCTTTAGGCCAGTTGTATACGAACACCGGCGAAGCAAAATGCTCGTCGGTTAAGTATTTCTCGTGTTCCTTTGCGATATCGCCGCCGTACTCCGGTTTAAACTCAAAATCCTTGTTCGCCTCGGATAGTATACGGATAGCATCGCTGTACGACACGCGCGCGATGCGCGATTCACAGAGCGTGGTGAGCTTTTCCTTCAGCGCGGTTTTCGTGTAGCCCTCAAGGAAATCGAGCTCGTCCTTCGCGCTGTCCAGCACATACCGCACAACAGTTTTTAAGAATTCCTCCTCAATATCCATGAGGCCACTCAGCTCGCAGAACGCGATCTCCGGCTCGATCATCCAGAACTCCGCGGCGTGCGTCTTGGTGTTGGAGTTTTCGGCGCGGAACGTCGGCCCGAACGTGTACGCTTTCTTGAACGCAAGCGCAAACGTCTCCGCCTCGAGCTGCCCCGTCACCGCGAGCGACGCGTGCTTTCCGAAAAAGTCCTGCGTATAGTCCACCGGCCGTCGGGCGCTGTCGATGTCGAGCGTGGTCACGGAAAACGTGTTGCCCGCGCCCTCCGCGTCGTTGCCCGATATCAGCGGCGAATGTACGTAAACATAACCGTTGCTTATAAAATACGTGTGGATCGCCATCGCCGCGAGGCTGCGGATGCGGAACACCGCCTGAAACAGCCGCGTGCGCGGGCGCAGGTACGCGATCTCGCGCAGGAACTCCAGCGAGTGCTTCTTAGGCTGCAGTGGGTATTCCTCCGGGCAGTCGCCGATCAGCTTCACATGTTGCGCGCGCAGCTCGTATACGCCCACCTTGCCTTCCGTGGGCATGAGCTTTCCCGTAACCTCCACCGCCGAGCCGACGCGGTACGTCTGTATTTCTGCAAAGCCGGGCGTCGCGTCGTCATATACCACCTGCAGCGCGGCAAAGCACGTGCCGTCGTAAAAATCGATGAAGCCGAAGGACTTTTGCTTGCGGTGGTTGCGCACCCAGCCCTTCAGTCTGATATTTTGATCCATATATTTTTCCGCGCTGCCCAGCACATCGCGCAGATCGAGTGTATTCATGTCCCGTCCTCTTCCTGTATATCAATACCAAGATTATACCACACCGCGCAGCCCGTTACACCGCATGCGTATCCCGTTTAAAATAATCGCCCGCGATGAAAGTGCGCCTCGCGCCGCATGCCGCACTTCTCCATCACGCGCCACGAGCCGTAGTTCTCCGCGTTGCATGGCGATGATCCTTTCAGCTTCAGCTGCCCAAACCCCAGCCTCAGCAGTACCATCGCTGCCTCGGCATATATGTTACCCCTCCGTCTTTTGCAGTGAGCGCCACAGGTACAACGAGGCGTACGAACGGTACGGCTCCCACCGGCTGCTGATGCGCAGCAGTTCGTCCCTTTTGGGCTCGACCCCATAAAGCTTCTGCACCGCGCGCTGCAAGCCGCCGTCTCCGCACGAGAACACATCCGGCCTGCCAAGCGAGAACATCAGGAACATCTCCGCCGTCCATCTGCCGATGCCCTTGACCGCCGTCAGGCACAGCACGATCTCCTCGTCGCCCATATTTTTCAGCGCTTCCAGCCGCACATTCCCATCCGTAACGGC
>CAYNFL010000159.1:0-4779 GCA_964396465.1 uncultured Christensenellaceae bacterium | reverse complement strand
GTTCCCTGATATCGGCGTGAACGGGCGTTTTACCATCTTCCACAGCGGCATGCGCACGAAGCAGTCCTTCATCCCCTGACGGCTGAGCGGCGTTACGGGCGAAAGGTAAAGTACACCGAAGGATTTCAGCGAAACAAGATAAACAAGTATAAATAAAAGGCCCATAATGATTCCAAAACCGCCGAGGAAACCTGCCAGCAGCAAGAACATATAACGCAGCAATGATAAAGAGTCCATCTGAGCGGGCACCACAAAGCTTGCTATCGCGGTGATGGATATTACAATGATCATAAACGGGCCGATGAGGCCTGCGGAAACCGCTGACTCCCCGATAACCAGCGCGCCAACGATGCTAATTGCGCTGCCGACCGGCTTTGGCAGCCGTATACCCGCTTCCTTGAGAATATCGAACGTAATCATCATAATCAACGCCTCCACAATGGCGGGGAACGGTACGCCTGAAAGCCCCGCTGTCATGGTAAAAAGCAGCTTCGTCGGTATCAGTTCCTGATGAAAGGTTGTGATGGCGACGTACAGCGCGGGCGCGAGTATCGTGATCAAAAAACTGAATACGCGAATGAACCGGAGCGCAGAAACGAAATATGACCGGACATAATAATCTTCGGGCGACTGGAAGCTTTCGATGTACACCATGGGAACCGTCAGTACGAAGGGTGAGCCGTCCACAATAACGGCAGCGCGGCCCTCCAGCAACCTTCCCGCAATTGTGTCCGGGCGTTCGCTGTTGCCCACGGTTGGGAATATGGAGTATGGTGCATCCTCGATGTAAGCCTCTACATAGCCGGAATCGAGTATGGAATCTGTGATGATCGCGTTCAGGCGTTTTTTCAGGTCATCGACGAGGCCGGGCTTGACGATGCCCTCGATATACGCGATACAGATATCGGTGTTGGTCTGCCGGCCGATTTTCATGGCTTCGATGCGCAGGTTCGCGTTTTTAATTTTACGGCGCAGCATCGACGTATTGACGCGCAGCGTTTCGATAAATCCTTCTCTTGGCCCGTGCACCACCGTTTCGGTCTGCGGTTCATCGATGCTGCGCTTCTCCCATTTCCTTAAGCCGACGGACAGCGCATCTTTCGCCTTGTCGATGAGCAATATGGTCTGCCCTGAAAACAAATCGTCCAATGCGTCATCCAGTGTGTTTTGCTTCTTCACATCGCCGACCGATAGAAAACCGCTGCTCAGGCTGTCGATATCCGGGCGTCCGGTATCGTCCACCTTCATTTTCATGCCGGCCTCGTACATCATAGGTTTTAATATGCTCAAATTGACGTTATCCTGATTGACCAGGCCATCGATTAAAAGCAGCGCGCCACGCAGCCCCTTATCGCCGTCGATCCGGAATTCCTTAATAACGATATCCGAACTGTCGCCCAGCCGCTGCTTAAAAAGCGCAAGGTTTTTGTCCAACGACGATTGAAGCAATTGAGGCGGAGATGCCGCCTGCGCTTGTTTCTGCTCCGCTTCCCTTTTGAGCCGCATGGTTCTGCGAACTTTTTTGATATATCCAAACATAGTGCCATTTCCTTTGGTGATTGCTGCCTCATTGCTGGTTTTATTTTAACAACATTGAACTGCAACTATGCATAAGTTCAGCGAAACGCCTAAGCCTTGCAACTGCGCTTAAAATCGCATAAAATGGAGGTATGCTAAAAAAGATACTTTACTGGTTGCTCATCGCGCTGGGCGCGGTGGGCGTTTTTGCGACCGCTGCCGCGCTTTTCGTCACGAATGGCGTCAACATCGGCACCGTGTTGCCGGGGATATCGGGCGCGGCGCTGATTGCTTACGGCATATTCCGTCTGCGGCATAAGATGCCGCTGTTTACAAACAAGGCGCTGCGCGTCGTTGCGACCTCGGTCATCTGCGTTTGCATCGCGCTGTTCGTGTTCGTCGAAGCAGTCATGGTTTCCGCCGTATACGCTCCGCCGCCAGACGAGGCAGCGGGCGTCGTGATCGTTTTAGGCTGCGGCATATTCCCCGACGGGCGCCTCTCTCTGTCGCTTAAATCACGGCTGGACGCGGCATACGAATATCTCGCCGCGCACGACAGCACGCTGTGCATCGTGACGGGCGGGCAGGGCAGCAACGAGCCGCGCAGCGAAGCCGACGCGATGAAGGATTACCTCGTTTCGCTCGGCGTAGACGGCAGCATTATCTTTACTGACGCCGAATCTGCCAGCACCGAAGAAAACCTGCGCAACGCAATGGCGATCATGCAAGTGCAGGGCATGGAAAACAGCCTTGCCGCCATCGCGACGAACGACTACCACGTATACCGCGCCGTGATGCTTGCCGGGGACATGGGGCTGCGCGCGTTTGGTTTGCCCGCCGAAACGCCGCTTTTCGTGCGGCTTGGCAGCTACATGCGCGAAAGCCTTGCGGTGGTCAACACTTGGGTTTTTCACTCGGGATAGCGGCAATTCGTTTCCTTAAAACTATTACCCGGGTAAAAAGGGATTGAATAACGCGGCTTTATGGTTTATAATATGCAATACCGTTGGGTAGTAAACCCAACGGACAGATTTGGAGGCATGGCTCAGTCGGTAGAGCATTCGCTTCACATGCGAGGGGTCGCTGGTTCGAGTCCAGCTGTCTCCACCAAAACCCCACTTAATCGTGGGGTTTTTTATATTGACTATCTGCTTGACTTGAACCAAATGCTGTGATACCATATTTTTTATCAAACGCAGTGACGGAAGACGCGCCGCGCAAACGCTTTTCAAAGAGAGCCTCCGGTTGGTGAAAAGGAGGCAAAAGCCGCGCGAGTTGCCATCGCTTCCCGAGCGGCGGCCTTGAATACAGTAGAGGCCGACGGGATTTGCGCCGTTACACGCATCGGGCTTAACTGAGCCAGCAGAGCAGGGCCATGATCGGCCAAATTGGGTGGTACCGCGGATCACACTTCGTCCCATTATGGATGAGGTGTTTTTTATTTCCCGGGATTAACGCCGGGGCATTAAAAGGAGGAATGGTTTTGGAAGAGCGGATTTTGCTGATTGCCCAGCGCATGAAAGCGCTGCGGGAGATCATGGACGTTACTGCCGCGGACATGGCAAAAGCGGTTGGCCTCACCGAAGAAAAGTATCTGGAGTACGAGGCGGGCAAGCACGATTTTTCGTTCTCGTTGCTGTACTCCGTCGCGGGCAAGCTCGGCATCGATATCGTGGACCTGATGACGGGCGAAGCGCCGCGCCTTTCGGTATGCTCTTTCGTGAAGAAGGGCGAAGGGCTTAAAATGGAGCGCCGCAAGGAGTACAAGTACGAGCATCTGGCCTACATATTCAAGAACAAAAAGATGGAGCCGTTCCTTGTTACGGTAGAGATGAAAGATACCGACGCGAAATCACACAAAAATGCGCACGAAGGCCAGGAGTTCGATTACGTACTTTCGGGCAGCATGATGCTCTACGTCGATAATCAGGAGCTTTTGATGCACGAGGGGGACGCGGCCTACTTCGACGCGAAGCACCCGCATTCGATGCAGGCCATGGGCGGCACCTGCAAATTCCTTGCGATCATCGCAAAGTAGGGGGGCGTTATGAGAATATTTGAAAAATACTGCAAAGCGGACTATACATCCTACGAGGATTTTAAAGAGAACTTCAAGATCGCTATACCGGAGAAGTTCAACTTCGCGTACGATGTGCTCGACGAACTCGCAATGACGAAGCCGGACAAGACTGCGCTTTATTGGACGAACGACAAGGGCGTTAAGCGCGTATTCAGCTTCGCTGAAATGAAGCGCCTTTCCGACAAGGCTGCGAATTACCTTTCTTCGCTTGGCATTGGCAAGGGCGACATGGTAATGATCATATTAAAGCGCGACTGGCAGTTCTGGCCCACCATCATGGCGCTGCACAAGCTGGGCGCGGTCACGATCCCCGCGACACACCTGCTGACGGAAAAAGACATCACCTACCGTGTAAATGCCGCGGGCGTGAAGGCGATCATCTGCACGGACTTCCCCGGTGTTGCGGCGCGCGTGGACGGCGCGCAAGACATACCATCGCTGAAATTGAAGCTGCTCTGCGGCGAGCGCGAGGGCTGGCTGAATTATAACAAGAGCGTAGCGGAAACCAGCGAGAACTTCGTCAAACCGGCTCCGCAAAACCTTCCGGAGAGTGGTGACATCATGCTGCTCTACTTTACCTCCGGCACGACAGGCATGCCCAAGATGGTGGCGCAGTCGTTCACCTATCCATTGGGGCACATCCCCACGGCGGTATACTGGCACAACTGCGACCCGGACGGCATGCATTTGACCGTCTCCGAGACGGGCTGGGCGAAGAGCGTATGGGGCAAACTCTACGGGCAATGGCTTGCCGAGACTGCGATATTCGTATACGACCACGACAAGTTCATACCGGCGGAGATGCTTAAGGCCATCTGCGAGCACGGCGTGACGACGTTCTGCGCGCCGCCCACGATGTACCGCTACTTCATCAAGGAAGACTTAACGCAGTACGATTTTTCGCACATGAAGTGGGCGACCACCGCGGGCGAACCCTTAAACCCCGAGGTGTTCCATCAGTTTGAAAAGGCCACCGGCTTAAAGCTGTATGAGATATACGGCCAGACGGAACTCACCGTCACCGTGGGCACATACCTCTGGATGACACCGAAGCCGGGTTCGATGGGCAAGCCCTCCCCGCTGTTCGACGTGGACGTCGTGGACGAGGAAGGCAAGCCGAGCAAAACGGGCGAGCCGGGCGAGATCGTGGTGCGCACCGACAAGGGAGTGAACCCCGGCAT
>CAYNFL010000158.1:0-4783 GCA_964396465.1 uncultured Christensenellaceae bacterium | reverse complement strand
CCATCAAACCGCATACGCATTATAAGGGCCAGGTATACGTGCTGAAGAAGGAAGAAGGCGGCCGCCATACGCCGTTCTTCGACGGCTACCGTCCGCAGTTTTACTTCCGTACAACCGACGTGACGGGTTCCATCAAGCTTCCGGAAGGCACTGAAATGGTGATGCCGGGCGACAACATCGAGATGGAGATTAAGCTCATCACCCCGATCGCGATCGAGGAAGGCCTGCGCTTCGCTATCCGTGAAGGCGGCAGAACGGTCGGCTCGGGCGTTGTTATCGGCGTGATCGAATAACGCAAAGCAATATATCAAGAGAGGCTCAAAGCGGCCTCTCTTTTATTATTGCGAGATACGTCAGTGTCTTCATTAGACGTGCGTACACGCTCTTTAAGCAGATAATTAGTTGATCAAAAAGGAAACCTTCTTTTTTTATGGTAAAAACGCAGATAAGTGAATATATATAACAGACGAAAAATAACGAACGAAACCGTTTGTAACGCTGATTAAAACATGGTATGATGCCCATATAATCTTTAAATATGACCATATTGCAGGAGGGCTTGTTATGATTTGCAGGAATTGTGGTGTGGAGCTTCCGGAGGGATCAGAATTTTGTGTCCATTGCGGGCAGAGGGCAGATACCGTGCCGCAAGCGCAGGTTGCTTACACGCCGACGGGCGGGGGATATCCGGCTGTGCCGCCGCAAGCGCCTAAAAAACCGCTTGGCAAAGGCATGAAGTTGGCGTTATTATGCGGCGGCGGTGCGGTGCTGCTCGCGATTGTGCTGATACTTATTTTCACGCTTTCGGGCGGCGGCGGGCCGCTTTCGGGAAATACGGTGCAAACCAGGTTCGTTAACGAAAATGCGACATTCATTAGCCGGATGTTGGATGGTTTTCAGACAGGAGACGCGCAAAAGATGCTCAGCGGGCCTTTCGAGTATACTGTTGAAGTTTCGGCGGATGCGAACGGGCAGAAAGCGGATACAGAGCTCGCAATGGCATACGACCAGAAAGCGTTCGGACTGATGACTGACAACGGATACGGCTCTGTGGTGCTGCTATTGATCGGCGACGAGCTGCGCGTGGACTCCTATGGCAGCGTACAGGTGGTTGAGTTTAATACCGACGCGGATCTTGATAAAAATATGACGCTGGCGGATCGGGTTTTTGCAATCGCTAACACGGGCGATGCGAAAATCGATATGAAAAAGCTTGTGGAAATTTTGATTAACAGCGTCCCAGAGGATTGCTTTGAAAAGAAGGGCGATACCTTTACGATGACACTGGATGCCGATGCCCTCGTCGATACGCTGAATACATTTGCGGAAGCGATGGAAGGCGAAGAAACGCTCAATGAAGCCTTCAGTGATTTCATCAAGGATGTTGCGGGCAGGTCGTATGACCTTTCAGAAGTCGCAGAACAAGCCGCTGATATTCTCGATAGTTACTCGGGCGATTTTGAGCTCGTTTGGGAGATCGCTTATGAGGGTGGTGCACCCGCTTCGGTCACGATAAGCTACGAGGACGACAACGAATACAGCGATTTTACATTGGAGATGGGTTATGAGAAAACCTCCGGCGGAAAGGATATCGAGGTTTCGCTTGAAACGGCGGGCGGGTATTCCGATATGTCGCTGGAAATGACCACGAAAAATACGAGCGAAGGCATGGAGTTTTCGGGCGATATTAAAACCCAGTACGACAAGGTTTCGATTGAAGGCGTACAGAAGGTGAAGGGGAATACCTTCTCGCTTGAGATGGATATGGACTCGTCGAGCGGATATGACTATTCGTATGTGATGGAAGGCACGGTTTCTTACGGCATGCCAAAGAAGGATGTCGAAAGCGACCGGCGGTTCGATATCGATACGGACGACGCCTATTACATGGATCTCTCAGATATATCCGGTGGTCAGGCAACGCGAACAACGGCATCGCCGGCTGAGTCGGATTAAAAGCCTACTAGGCCATAAGCGTTAAGTTCTTGATCTAATTGCGTGCGCTCGGGGCAATGTGCCTCGAGCGCCGCGTAGAACGCTTTCGTATGGCGCGGATGCGCGATATGGCACAGCTCGTGCAGTATTACGTAGTCGATCAGCCGCGTTTCGCAGCGCAGCAGGTGAACCGAGAGGCTCACGCTGCGCCGTTTTGTATTGATGCTGCCCCAGCGCGTGAGCATATCGCGCACGGAAAGGCGCATGGCGGCGGCACCTGAAAACTGCGGAAGCAGCAACGCCAGCCGCTCTGAAAACACTTTTTTCGCCTGCGCGCGCTCCCAGCGTGTAAACAGCGCTTTTATCTCGCACTCTTGCGCGCCTTGCGGCAGGTTAAGCATGAGCGTATCGCCCGAAAGTACCGCGGTTCTCCGTGCGGAGGCGCGCACCTTAAGGCAAAGCCTTGCGCCAAGATAGCTGAACATATCGCCGTCCGCGTAGCGCTGCGGGTAATGCGCGCGGCGTTTATTCTCGATATCGTCAAGCTGTTTTTTGATGAAGGCTTCGTGCTGCTTTACGAACGCCTCGACGCGCGGCGCTGGAACGAAATACGGCGCGGAAACCAATACGCGCCTGTCACCCGTCACGCGGATACGGATATTCTTCATCTTTTTGCGCGTCAGCGTAACGCTGAATCCGGCGGTACGGATGCTGTCCATTGTCTCATTATAGTATAAACCTAGCCTTCTGCACACCTAATATTATCGGGCATGCGTTTTTTTATTTCTGCTTCAGCTAACATCCCGCCGCGCTGCAAAGAATAAGCCGTGAGTATCAAACATATTCGTGCGATATCCGCCATAAAGATGTAGATGCGGGGGGAGGGATATGCGTGAGAAGGCGGCAGCTTTCACGGGAAGGCATGCTGGTGCTGCTGATTGCGGCATTTGTACTGTTCGTTATCATGTTTTCTGCGATCGGTGTCTGGATGAGCGGCGGCGCGCAGGACACCGCGCAATCGCCGGGACAGCCCGGCGTCACGTTCCGCCCCGAGCCGGGTGAAAGCGGCGACGGCGTCGTCGAGGTATATATTGACGGGGATACTATCCCCATGGACATTGAGGAGTACATCGTCGGCGTGACCGCCGCGGAGATGCCCGCTTCGTTTGAACCGGAGGCGCTAAATGCACAGGCGGTTGCCGCGCGCACCTATACGCTGCATTTAAAGCACAACGGCGGCTGCAGCGCGCATCCCGGCGCGGATGTCTGCACCGACAGTACGCATTGCCAGGCTTACCTCACGGATGAAGAGATGAAAAAAGCGTGGGGGGATAACTACGATAAGTATCTGTCTAAGATCGATGAAGCCGTTCTCAGCACGCGCGGCGAGGAGATCTATTACGATGGGGAGGAAATCCAAGTGTTTTACCACTCCAGCTCGGGCGGTATGACGGAGGACTGCGCCAACGTATACGCGGAATCGCTGCCTTATCTGAAAAGCGTAAAAAGCGAAGGCGAAGAGGGGTATTCTAACTACTACGGCAAGGTAACGGTGAGCTTTGGCGAGTTTGTGAGCAAGATGGAAGCGTACAGCCCAGATATCTCGCTTACGGGCAGCGCCGCGGATATCGGCGAGATTCAGCGGTATGACAGCGGCCGCGTCAAGAGCATTAAGATCGGCGATGAAACGTTTACGGGGCGCGAAGTCAGACAGATTTTCGGATTGAATTCCACAAACTTTACAATAAAAACGACGGACGGGATCACGTTTTCAACCGTCGGTTTCGGGCACGGCGTGGGTATGAGCCAGACGGGTGCCAATGAAATGGCCAAAACCGGCTCCGATTATATCGAAATATTGGAGCATTATTTTACCGGTGTGACGGTCGGTTAAAGCTTTTATCACATCTCCATTTTTTCCAGCAAGTATGATCGATAGCAAAAATGGGAAAGATGATACCGTGGAGGTGTGAATTCATGAATATAAAAGACATAAAGGAACGCATTGCAAAGAAGGTCAATAAGCAGAGCGTTAAATCGTTTTTCCAGAAGCAGGGATTATACGTGCTGATATTCCTGTGCGTAGCGGCAGCGGGTATCACGGCGATAATTGCGTGGCCCAAAGGCGAGATTGCGCAGCCGGAGGTATCGGATACGGGCCAGAACGCGGCTTATATACCGCCGTTTGGCACCGAGCCAACCGCTGCACCGCAGCCGACGCCGAGCGCGACGGTACAACCGACGCCCACGGCGACACCCGAACCGACGAAGCCGGCTACCGCGAACAACGGCAGCGGCCGCGTCACGCTGACAAAGCCGGTGGACGGAAAGATCATCAGCAGCTATTCGGGCAATGAACTGGTACCCTATCCGGTGATGAATATGTGGGGCACGCATAACGGCATCGATATTCAGGCGGAAAAAGGCGCGGAGGTGGTTGCTGCATTGGCTGGTACGGTGACAGAAATCTATACGAGCGAAGCCGAAGGCGGCGTGATCATCATATCGCATTCGGACACGCTGTTTACACGCTACGCCGGGCTCGATGAAGTGTCCGTCGAGCCGGGGCAGAAGGTGAACGCCGGAATGAAGATCGGCACGGTGGGCGAGCTGCCCAAGGAGTCGGATCTGCCCGCGCATCTGCACTTCGAATACTATGAAGATACGGGCGGTAATCTCGCGTACAAAAATCCGGCGAATTTCTTCTAAGGCGATATCCCTCCAGAAAGCAAAAGCTTTCCGGGGTATTATAAAAAGGGCTGCGTGCATCTATGGCGCTATACGCAGCCCTGATTTTATTTTAAAAGAGATTCAGCGCAGTTCGTCCGTTTTCATGAACCCCCGCAGC
>CAYNFL010000157.1:0-4790 GCA_964396465.1 uncultured Christensenellaceae bacterium | reverse complement strand
GATATCGTAATGACCGAAATTGACGGTTTTGAGGTGTGCCGGAGGCTGAAAGCTGAACCGAAAACATGCGAGATACCCGTAATATTCTTAACATCCGCCCACGAATCCGAAAATGAAGCCAGAGGGTTTGAGGTTGGCGGGGCGGATTATATCATCAAGCCTTTCGTGCCTGTCGTGGTACAGGCGCGCATTAAAAACCACATCCAGATGGCGCACAACATTAAAGAGCTGCGCAGGCTTTACAGCCTCGCACTGGATGCCAATCCGATCACTTTTTTACCGGGCAACAACAGCATACAACGGCATATCACAAAGCTACTTAATGAAAAGAAGCATACCGTCTGCTACGCCGACCTTGACCATTTTAAATGCTATAACGATAAATACGGCTTCGCCAATGGCGACCGTGTCATCCACTTTACCGCCGAACTCATGAAATACGTAGGTAAAACGCTGGGCATTGAGAACATATTCTTTGGCCATATCGGCGGGGACGATTTTGTTTTAACGATAGAGAGCCAATATGCCAGGGAGTATGCTTGCATGCTGATCGATAGCTTCGACAGGCAGATTAAAGGCTTCTATAATGACGAGGATCTGTCGCGCGGTTATATCTTCGCCAAAGGCAGGGACGGCATCATGTTCAATTCCCCCATTATATCTTTAACCGTTGTCGGCGTGGATCTTAAAAGCTGCCAGAGCGACAGCTATTTCGCGGTTAACGATATGTGCAGTGCGCTCAAGTGCGAGGCCAAAGAAATACCCGGCAGCGTATACATGACCGCAGAGAAGACATTCCATTCGGGAGAGCGAACATAAGGGGGTTGCCGGTCCGTATTAAAATTATTGAAATAAAATATAGCTTCAACAAATAAGGGCTGCTAAAAAGCAGCCCTTATTTGAGGAGGTAAATGAAAAGTTTAATGCCATTGCTTTTGCGCAGTTCCCTTTTTTATTTTTTATCATAAAAGGTGCCGGGACGCAAACGCTTGATCCCCGTGAAAACAAAAGAAAACGGGCGAACGAGGAAGCATCGTTAAATTGTTACGCAATTATTACATTATTTAAATATTTGTTATCTTTTTGATTTCCGCCCATACGATTGTTCAAACTACGACAGTGAACCCAGTAAAACGTTCAAGTGCTCCAGATCCTGCAAATAAACAGCCTTAAGCTTAGGGTTATATATGACGCTTGCCGGATGGTACAGCGGAAAAAGCGTAAAGCGGTGCTCCCGCGCCGTTGCCGGCATACACTGCGCATGACACGCACCGATGACGATTCGGCGGTCTCCGGTCAGGCTTTTAAGCGGTACATTGCCGAGCGTCACGACCACTTGCGGGCTCACAGCCTCGATCTCGCGCAGCAGAAGCGGCAGCATGCACGCGATCTCCTCTCTTTCGGGCGGCCGATTGGAGAGCGTACCGCGCGCGCTTACCTTGTATGGGCGAAATTTCACCACGTTGGAAATATAGATTTCTTCGCGCATCAGTGAAATTACCTTAAGAAACGCATCAAGGTTCTTTCCGGCCTTGCCCACGAACGGACGCGAAAGCCGCGTTTCTTCGGCGCCCGGCGCCTCGCCCACGAGCATCACGCGCGCGCCCAAAGGCCCTTCGCCGTAAACCATATCCGCCGCAGTTTTACCGAACGCCTGCGCCGCCAACAGTATATCGTGTTTAATTCTCTGCATGGGTTTTTTTCAACAATTCTTCGTATTTTGTGCGTATCGCGAGCAGGTCGCGGTACGCGTCTTTCTTCCACGGCTCGTTTCGAAGCAGCGCGGCGGGGTGGTACGTCGGCATCATAAAAAAGCCTTTGGCTTCATACCATATGCCGCGGTCCTGCGTGATGTGAACAGGCTGCCCGAGTATGTAACCCGCCGATATGCGCCCGAGGCAAACAAGGATTTTGGGGCGTATCATCGCAACCTGCGCCCGTAAATATCCGATGCAGGCCTCCGCTTCCTCCGGCTCGGGGTCACGGTTGCCGGGCGGGCGGCATTTTAGAATATTCGCGATGTAAACGTCGTTGCGCGTGAAACCGATGGAACCCAGCATCTTGTCCAAAAGCTGCCCTGCACGGCCCACGAACGGACGCCCGAGTTCGTCCTCGTCACGCCCGGGCCCCTCGCCGATAAACATCACCATTGCGCGCGGGTTCCCCTCACCCATGACGGCGTTTTTTCGCGTCTTATACAAGCCGCACTTTTGGCAGGCAAGTATCTCGCTGCGCAGCTGTTCAAAGCTTCTGATCATATGGACATTATACCGCGATATTCTCCATTTCTCAACACAATGCGCCCGCAAGGCAGCGGGCGCCGATTTCTTCTTCTACGGAGATGATCTACCGGTTTTTCACATCCAGCGGCCCCGCAAAGTTTTTGGTATAATACAGCTTGCCGGGCAATGTGGGCATAAAGCTGGAAGGGACCCATACGCTCGGCCCGTAACTCAATGTCGTCCAAAGCGTCGTCCCCTGCCAGAGCGACGCGCCCTCACCCCTGCACCCGCCTATCGCACAGTCGCATTGCAGGAAAATTCCCGGGCCAACCGTATTGGCAAAGCACGGCACGAGCGCAATGCGGCCTGAAGCTTCTCGCGCGCATACTGCTCTATCGTAAGCGCGTGCAGCGCGACGCCTTTTCGATAATACTACGCCTTCCACTCCTCCTCGCTCGTAAAGCCCGAGGCAAGCTGCGGCTCCCAAAAGGCGATATTCATCATGCGGCCGATGGTGTACACCATCATTACAACCGCGCCTTTAGCTTTCAAGTCCGAAAGCTTGTTCGCGTATTTAGGGAGGTTCCTTTGTCGTGGTTCAATTAGTTTTTAATTGCTTCAGGTTGCTTTATAATTAAAATGATGTGAACCTTCATTCACCAACTGAAAGCCGTATGCGCACATCGTGAAAGTATGTCATAATTTTCTCCCACGCAAGCCGTGTCTGCAGAAATTCACGCGCATGCGTTTGCACATTCCCCGCATACTCCTTAAACTCGGCAAGTATATTCATGAACCTGCGTTGTCCAAAGTAATCACAGATTTTTGGAAGCGTGGCGCCAAGCTGCTGCCGCATCCGATTGATCGTTTCCTCGTAGTTTTCCGGTTGTGTAATATAGAGCAGCAGCGGCTTATACCGGGTCCATCCGATACAGGTTTTATAGAAGCGTGTTACAATTGCCTCCTGATCTGCACGGATAAATTTGAGCCGAATCGGCAGTACGCCATGAAGCAGGTGGTTGTATGTGGAAAATCCGTCATGAAACGTATAACACGGCACGCGCAGCACACAGCGGTCAGTGAGACAAGTGCTTAAAAATGTATCCTCTCCGCGTGCGCCGGGCGGATTATAAAACGGAAACACGCGGCGCGGGTCCTTAAGATTGATACAAAGGTTCGCACCCGAGATAAACTTCGCATGGTTAATTTCCTGTACCTCAAAAGCATCGTCGCTTGTCAGCACCTTCGTGTCCGCATAGGTTACGCCGCCGTTTTTCATCACGGTTTTGACTGTACCCCAATCTACAATGTCATTGCTGATTGCCTCGATAAATCTCTTAAAATCGCTTTCCGATAATTTTTCGTTATATTCAATATACGGGATTGGAGAGATATACCCACAGTGATATCCGTGCGTAATATCCGCTTCCGGTATATGCTTCAAGTGGGTATACAGTACATGCTGCCCGCCCCATATCAGCGTATTGCGCGTGTTCGTTACCGCCATCGGATACTCATCATCGTCAAGAAATATCAGGTAATCCATATGCTCCCTGATCGCGCTTATCAAAACGGCGTTACGTTTTGCAGCATAACCGCCGCTAAAAATCAAACGAGCCTCGTCCTCGCTGATGATATTTTTGCTTGTCAGCAAATCCATCTCCCGCCTGATCGCAGAATCGCCAAGAAAATGGCGGCTATCGATATCTCCGGCGAATTCTTCGCTTATGCCTGTATAGTCGCTTCGCTTGGTTTTATAATATTTGAGATCGTAAGCCACAAAAAGGTTGAGGCTGATATTCTCGTCCTCGACAAGCCCCGATTCCCGCCACGTATATATATTGGTACGCAACACCCTCTGAAAATTCTTTCGTCCTGTCGCAAAGCCGATTCCAACGCGTAAACATTTGCTTACAGCCACCAATCCGCTCCTTTTTTTATATCATTATACCATACTCAAATACAAATTGGGTCTGAAACGATTTTCCAGACTGGGAACCGATAATGAATTAAAAAAGGAGAGTTGCCTCTCCTTTTAATTTACCATCTCTTGTTGTTGGAATAACGGTCGCCGCTGTTGTTTCTCTGCTGCTTTCTCGCTCTCCTGCATTCAGGGCATCTCTGCGGTTCGTTTTCAAAGCCCTTCTCTTTGTAAAACGCCTGCTCGCTTTCGTTGAAAACGAATTCAGCGTTGCAATCTCTGCATCTTAAAATCTTGTCAGCCATTTTCGAGTAACCTCCTTCTTAATTATTATTGGATAAAAAATGATTCTTGACTCGTAACTCCAATAAAATCAGAGGCCTACTCAAAAATTTCTTTTTTCCGCTTTATAAAAAGCTTATTCACCATACCATACTCCGCGTGCAATTACAAGTTAAATTTTACATTCGAACAGACAGGTTAACACCACTTGGATACGACGATATGCACCGCAGCATACACGGCCTGTTTCACAGAATATTTCGGTTGACTTTTTGACACGGTGTCGTTAAAATCATATTTGTGACTTTTCATGCGAGGGTGGCGGAACTGGCAGACGCGCACGTTTGAGGGGCGTGTGGTTATAC
>CAYNFL010000156.1:0-4795 GCA_964396465.1 uncultured Christensenellaceae bacterium | reverse complement strand
CTAAAGGCTCGTCCAAAAGCAGCAGCGAGGGCTCGCAGACGAGCGCGCGCGCGATGGCGACGCGCTGCTTCTCGCCGCCCGAAAGCTTTTGTATACGGCGCTTCTCAAATCCGGAAAGCCCCGTCTGGCTCAGCGCTTCGGTGACCTTCTCCTGTATAAGTTCCTTCGGGAGCTTTTTAACCGTAAGGCCGAACGCGATGTTGTCGAATACGTTGAGGTGCGGGAACAGCGCGAAGTGCTGAAATACCGTATTGACGTTGCGCTCATACGGCGGCACGTCCGTAATATCCTTGCCGTCGAAGAACACGCGCCCCTCGTCGGGCGTCTCAAAGCCGCCGATGATACGCAGCAGCGTGGTCTTGCCGCAGCCGGATGGCCCGAGCAGCGTCAAAAATTCACCTTTGCGCACGGTAAGGGTGATGCCCTTGAGCACGTCGTCGCTGTCGAAATCCTTACGGATATTTTTAAGCTCGAGCACGTTGTTTTCCATGGATGCCTCCGTCAAAAAGTGGGCGGCGCGGCGACCCATATCACCCGTGCAGCCTGTGCGCCCGTATTTTCAAGGTAATGCGTCTGCTTGGGCGAATAACAGAAGCTTTCGCCTTTGCGCACGCGGTACTGCGTATCGCCGATGTGCAGCACCACTACGCCCGAAAGAATGTAACCGAATTCGTCGCCCTCATGCGGCGGGTGAGGCCATGTGCTGCCGCCGGGATAGATCGTTAAGAGTATCGGCTCCAATTGGGCTTCTTGCGCGCGCGGAAGCAGCCAGACGATCTCGGTACCCTGTTCCTCGTCGGTTTTGACATAGAGGTCCTGTTTTTTGTATACGGTTTTCTGTTCGGACGGTTCGGAGAAAAATTCCTTTAAATTGGTGCCGAGGCACTCGAGTATCTCTTGCAGCGTCGCAATGGACGGGGAGGTTAAATTGCGCTCCACCTGAGAGATGAAGCCCTTGGAAAGCTCCGCGCGGTCAGCAAGATCCTCCTGCGTCAGGCCGAGGCGAAGGCGAATATTCTTGACCTTTCTGCCGATGTCCAAGTGAGGGGCCCCCCTTGTCGAAAAGTTTATGATATTAAACAAAAAGTTTACTCTTTGTAAACAAAGCAGATATATTAAATCATAAATATCCCGAAAAAGTCAATAAAAAAATACGTCCCCGGCGATCCCGGAACGCATATTTTTTATGCCCCATTTGGGTTAAAACATATTAACGCTAATATTCGTAAACCTTGGTATAGTCGGCGCTGTTCTTCTCCATTTCCGATGCGTTGCCGGGATGCCACAGCGACGCATCGCGCGTGATATCGACGGTGATCCATTCCTCTTTGATATATACCTCGTTCCACGCGTGGTAGGTATCGGGCGCATAGCCCGCGTACCCTTTGATGAGCTTGGCGGGAATGCCGATGCTGCGCAGCATCGCGGCGAACAGCGAGGCGTAGTCGTAGCAGATGCCCTTGCCCGTCGTATACGTCTCCGCGATATCGGGCAGGTAGTTGTAAAGCAGATTGAACACCTTAAGCGAGTCGTATTCGATGTTCTCCACCACGTACTGATAGATATCATCCGTGCAGGAAGGCAGCAGGCTGTCTGATTCGGTAAGCGAGCCCGCTACGATATAGCGCACATCGCGGATCGGCTGCATTTCGTAGCTCCAATGGATGTTTTGCACGGAGTTTAAGTACACGCGGTTTTCGTCCTCAAACGCTGCGTCAAACGTTTTGTACTCCACCGCGTAATATTCGTCGTCCTTGATGTTCTCCATGATGCGCACCGTATATTCGCCGCTGCCGAACTGCAGCGGGAAATCTTCGATTTCGCCTTCGCCGGAAAGATTGTAATAGATTTTATCGTCGCCGCAGGCGACCTCGAGCTTGAGCTTTTTGTCCGGCTCGCTTTTGTAGCAGATGCGCAGCAACCCCTGCGCGGTATAATCGGTGCAGATAATTTCATCGGGTTTGACGTCGGGGGGGAGCTTTGGGCCCGGAAGCTTTTCAGCAAACAGCGCGTCAAGGTTTTCGATTTCTGAAGCATCGCGAAATGATACCGGATCCGCGTTGCCGCCGGTATCGTCCGTACCGGAACAGGCCCCCGTCAGCGCGATCAACGCAGCCAAAAGCGCGATTACCGTTCGCTGCTTCAGGTTTTGACGCAGATTTTTTCTCATTCTGAGCCTTCCTGCTGAATCTCCCGCCACTGCACGACATGCAGGCTTTCGCCTGATTTATTCGGCGCATCAAACGCAAGCGCGGCGTCGATGCCGATGGCGCCGTCCTTGCACCACGCTTCATACCGGACGATCAAACCGGCGGGTACGGTTTCGATTTCTGTTTCAAAATCCAGCGCATCCAGCGCTTCGGCAGCGCGCGCTTCGTCCGCGCCGGAAAGAGAAGAGACCGCGCGGTCGATCTGCGCGAAGCGCTCCCACGCCACCGCTTCCGCTTCGTAATACTGCGCGTTCCACTCCGTGACTTTTTGGCTGAGGCGCAGGCTGGAAAGAGAAGTGGTCAGCGCGGCGACGCCGAACACGACGAGCACCACGAGCAGCAGCACGACGAGTATGGAGGAAGCGCCTTTTTGAGACGCGATAATGCGTTTAATCATGGCTCTCCTCCGGATAGTATTTCGCGGTGTTAATCTCCGCGACTACGCTGCCGTCTTTGAGCGCTTGTATGCAGATGTCGTATAGCATGCCGGGATAATCTTCTTCGCGCGCGCTAAAGCGCAGCGCGATCTCGTAGCCGTCTTTGGCCGCCGTGTATTGGCCGTCGGCTTGCGCGGGGGAGGCATGCAGCGCATCGATGCCGCTTTGCAGCGTATCGGTGCACAGCACCGTTTCCGCGGCGGACGCCGCGGCGATCTCCGCCGCCTGCCGGTTTGCCGTTAAGTCGTTGGTATCGCCCGCGAGCACAAACAGACGCAGCAGCACCGCGCAGATGATGCCGAGCGCCGCGATGGAAATGATGACCTCAACGAGCGTAAAGCCTTTTTCGTTCTTCATGATCGCAGCCCCACTGTGCCTTCCACGGTGAGAAGGCTGTCGCCGTTTCTGCATACGCAGGTGATATCGATGGTGTTGCCGTTTTGCGTTACATGAAAATCCTCCAGAGACGCGATGCTGTTGGACGCGGCCACGGCGGGCGCGCTGCCCTGCGCGGCGACGCACTCGTACAGCCCGCCCTCGCTGAAGAACAGCCAGGTGACATAGTTACCGTCTTGCGAATGGATGGCCAGCGTGTCGCCGAAATCGGTTTGGGACACCTCGATGAGCCCCTGCGCGTCGCTTTGCTTCAGCTTCATATTGATATAGGAATAGGCGACGCGCGCGCTCTGCATGCTTTGCTTGTCGTCGATGATACTGGTGTAGGCGTTTGTGCCCGCGCCGATGAGCTGAAACACAACGAGCGCGAATATCACAAGCACGAGCAGCACCATTACCGTTTCCACCGAAAGCGCCTTGCTGCGCGAGTACATTACGCGTCACCCGCCTTTCGCATAAACACGCGCACGTCGGGTAGTACGTTGGACGCGTACATGTCGTAGTGGTAGACGTAACGCTCCGTATCGAGCTGCAGCCCGTATTTTTTCGCGAGGTAGTTAAGATCGGGCGGGTACTTTCCTTCGAGCGCGTAACACTGCGCGACATACGAAAGCACGGTGTCGCGCACCTCGGAAAGCTTATTTTCGCTGAAGTGGTCCGCGTAGCCGGATAGGCCGGTGAGCAGCACCGCGGCAGCGGCCGCGATGATGAGCACGCCTGCGATCAGGCTGACGAGCGGCATCCTTATATGCTTCATAACTTTATCCTACGGCGTTCATGATGCGCGCGACGGGCAGTATCACCGACACGAGCACGACGCCCACGATCAGCGACAGCACGATGATGAGCGCGGGTTCGAGCACCGAGGAAAGACGCGCGAGACGCTCATCGAGCCGTTTCTCCATTACGTCGGCGGTTTTATCGAGCACGTTGTCGGTGTGGCCCGTGCTTTCGCCCACAGCGAGTATTTTAAGCAGCAGCTCTGGGAACAGCCCGAGCGAAAGAATCGCGTCTTTCAGCGGTTTGCCTTTTTCGATATCGAGCGCCGCTTTGCGCAGCCGCACGCGGATGAAGGAGTTGGTCATCGTGGAGGCGACCATGCGTACGCTTTCAGCCATGTTGATGCCGCTTTTGATGAGCATCGAAAGGCTGCGTGAGAACCGCACGCACGCGATGTCGCGCTGTATGCGGCCGCGTATCGGCGCTTTCAGCGCCCAGCCGTCCAGCGTTTCTTTGCCGCGCGGCGTTTGGCGCATCGCGATGACGGCGATCGCGATGACGGCGATCAGCCCGAGCAGTATGAAGAAGTAATCGCCGATGAAACGGCCGATATCGAGCATCGCGCGTGTGATGCCCGGCATCTGCCCGCCCAAGGATTGCAGCACCTCCTCGAACATCGGAAGCACCTGCACGATTAAAAGCACGATCACGCATAGCATCAGCACCGAGAGTATGATGGGGTAGGTGACCGCGGAGACCACCTTGCCCGACACCTCGGCGTCCTTGTCGTATGAATCGGCGAGGCGGTTCAGTACTTTATCCATGTTGCCGCTCTGTTCGCCCATGCGGATCATTTCGATGTAGAACTCGGGGAGCCTCCGGTTTTCCTCCGAAAAGGCCTGCGTGAGCGAATGCCCCTCGCTGAGGCGTGACGATACGCGCTCCAGCATCTGCCGGACTTCTTTGGACTGAGTCTGCGCGCAGACGAGTTCGATGCCCTCCTGCAGCGACAGGTCGGAATCCACCACCAGC
>CAYNFL010000155.1:0-4796 GCA_964396465.1 uncultured Christensenellaceae bacterium | reverse complement strand
CTGCACATCGTATTTGTGAAATACCGCCAGCTGTTTCACCGCCTGCGCCGCGATCTCGTCGAAGGACAGCACCTCCACGTCCGCGTTGTCGATTGATGTTACCGTCATCGGGTTCTCCCATGTAAAGCTCGTGACGCCCAAATCGTCCATCACGATCACCATCTTCTCGTACCGGACGGGCTTTTGCTCCTCGCTCTCCATGCTTGATCCCACGTCCTCCGTGGCGTAGGCCGTGGGGCACCCGTTGATCTCGCGCATGAACACGCACGCCCAGCCCCAGTTGCGTTCCGTCTCATCTTTGGTCGTCGCCGCGGGCGCTACATAACACAGCGTCAATTCGTCGGTCAGCTTTGAGGCGATGGCCTGTGCCTGCGCCCCCGCTGCTTCCTTTGTGAGGGAGATCCCGTAAGGCGTATCCCGGTATGTCCCGTCAAAGCGCGCGCCGTATCGATTGCCCGTCGCAATGCGGATACTGTGTACCGCCTCCGGCAGTATGATGTCGCCCGCCCGGATGACATACGGCTGCCCGTCCACCATTGTGCCGACACGGATGCCCTGATAATCCTGGCCGTAATCGTTGATGGTCTCGATGCTCAGATCCTTGGGCTTCAGTTCACTCTCGGATGGCGCGTCCGCCAGCAGGCTTTCGTAGGTATCCAGCGCGCCCTCACCATACCACGCGCCATCCGCCGGCCATTCGCCCGCCGCCTTCAACGCTTCCTGCTCTGCGAGATTCTGCTTGATATCCAGTATCTTTGTCTGCAAGCTTTCCTTGGTAAAGTCCACCGACTCGGTAAACGAAAGCCCATCGCCCAGCACGGTACTCACAACCTTCTCAATCTCCTGCTGCGAAAACTCCCGAAGCACCGCCGTCGCGGCGGGCAGCGCGGAAACCGTGGGAAGTTCAATATCTACGTCCGCCGATATGTTGAGCTTGCCGTCCATCTCCTGCGTATCCATCGTCCAATGCTTGGGCGCGTTCAGCTTTTCATACAGCGCGTCCGCATCCGCGGTTTGCGCCGCCGCCGTTGTGTCGGGCGCTTCCGCCGCCGTCTCCACAAAGTCTTCGAGATCCTGCCCTTTGTTTACCACTATCGGCTCCTCCGGCGTGGGCTGGCACGCCGTGGTGAAGCACGCGACGAGCATCAGCAGCGCGAGCAGCGCGGCGGCCAGCCTAGCCGCGCGCCCGCTGCGACGCACCCCAAACAGGCCGCGTATGCGGCGCTCCGCCTGCTTCTTGCAGGTTTGCCCCATGCCCAGCGCGCAATGCGCGAACGGATCGCTGCCAAGGTCGATGATGGTGGTTGCGTACAGGTTTCGCTGCCGTTTCTTAAGCCCCGCAGTCGCGCGCGCGTCGCACGCGGCCTCCATATCGTCCAGTATCATACGCCGGGCAGCCCAAACAGCCGGGTTAAACCAGTAAACGCCGCGCAGTATCAGCAGCAGCAGGCTTATCAGATGATCGCGCCGTTTGTAATGCGTAAGTTCGTGCCGGATGCCCAGCGCCACCTGCTCGCGGCTCATGGTATTAATCATGTTTTGCGGCAGCAGCAATTTGGGCCGCAGCGAGATTGTCAGCGCGGGGGAACTGATATCTTTCAGCACGCGCACCGGTACAGCCCGCCGAAGGGAAAGCTCCTCCGCGCATGTGTCCGCCATATCGGTTACCCAATCGGGCGCGGGCGATGCGCTTTGGACGATGCGGCGGAACCGGCCGTGAAGCCACGCCGTCACCGCAGAATATACGGCGATGCCCGATACCCAGACAAGCACGCCCATCGCTGGCCAATCGATATTCATGCGCGGCACAGCCGCTGCCGCAGCGCTGCCGCCGCCGGTATCAGCGGACGTGGCATGATGCGTAACTTTCGGTTGCTTTGCCCCGGCTGTCGTCTCCGCGCTCTCCATAAAGCTCAGCTCTGTCTGGCCGTCTTTTTCCGTTTCCTCCGGCACAGATACCGCCGCCGCCTGCGCGGCGGGCAGCGTGAACATCCGGATGCCGCTGTCAACGGTTACGGGTATCAGCAGCCGCGCCACGAGCAGCAGCCAAAGCAGATAGCGCAGTGAAGCGGAAAGCCGTTTGCGAAAAACCCGGTTCGCGGTTGCAATACCGATAAACAGCACGGCGGCGTAAACCGTCACCTCCAGCAGCGTTTTCAATATCGTCATCATCAAGTGTCATCCTCCTCCCGTTTCAGCGTATCGAGCAGCTCCCGCAACTCCTTGCGGTCGGCTTCACTCATACCGCCTTTGATCATACACATCACAAACTCTTTGGCCGCGCGGCTGTCGATCTTATCCAGCACGCCGCGGCTTTCGGCCAATATGCATTCCTCTCTGTCCACCGCGGCGAAATAAAACTTATCGCGCCCCAGCTGTTCGTAACGCACAAGCCCCTTTTCGACCATGCGCTTCAAATACGTCACGTACGTATTGTATTTCCAGTCCAGTTCTTTTCCGATCGTACCGATGATGCCCGAAACGGTCTGGTTCGGCTTCCTCCACAGGGCGGACATCACCGTCCATTCGGGCTTGGTCAGCGTATTGATCATTTCATTGCTCCTTTTCAACGCAAAACCGCAATCCTCGCGGTGAATGATTTAAACACTACAATTGTAGTGTTGTGTGCTCATGTTGTCAAGTATTTTATATCGCCGGTTTTTTCAATACCATATTGAGTACGGGAAAAACCGGCCTAGTCTGCTTGATTTTTTCAGAATAATATATAATAATGTTTCAAGCGACATAAGGGGAGTTAACACATGAATTTTTTACAGGTTGAACAGAAGTGGAACGAAAAGTGGGAGCAGACGAAGCTTTACCGCTTTGACCGCAGCCGCGCCGATAAAAAGAGATATATACTCGAAATGTTCTCTTACCCTTCGGGCGCGAAGCTGCACCTCGGGCACTGGTACAACTACGGCCTGACGGACAGCTATGCGCGCTATATGCGCATGAAGGGCTTCGAGGTCTTCCAGCCGATGGGCTTTGACGCGTTCGGGCTGCCCGCGGAGAACTACGCGATCAAAACAGGCATCCACCCGGAGGATTCCACGCTGGGTAATATCGAGACGATGGAAAAACAGCTTAAAGCCATGGGCGCGATGTTCGACTGGGACTACGAGATCAAAACCTGTATGCCGGATTATTACCGCTGGACGCAGTGGTGCTTTTTGCAGCTGTATAAAAAAGGCCTCGCCTACCGCAAAGCCGCGCCCGTTAACTGGTGCGGGGGCTGCAACACCGTACTCGCCAACGAGCAGGTGGTGGATGGCGGCTGCGAGCGCTGCGGCACGCCCGTCAAGCGCAAACATTTAACGCAGTGGTTCTTTAAAATCACCGATTACGCGGAGCGTTTGCTGGATGGGCTCGATAAAATCGACTGGCCCGAGAAGACCAAGATGATGCAGCGCAACTGGATCGGCAAATCCACCGGCGGTGAGATCACATTCCAGCTTGAAAACGGCGACAGCTTCACCGTGTTCACCACACGCGCCGACACGCTTTACGGCTGCACCTACTGCGTGCTCGCGCCGGAGCACCCGCTGACCAAGAAAATCGCCACGCCGCACCAGATAAAGGCCGTGGAAGAATACATCGACAATGCGGCAAGAGCGTCTGAGATCGACCGGCTTTCCACGACGCGCGAGAAGACCGGCGTATTTACAGGCGCTTATGCCATCAACCCGGTCAACGGGCGCAAGATTCCCGTCTACGCCGCGGACTACGTGCTCGCCACCTACGGCACGGGCGCAGTGATGGCGGTTCCCGCGCACGACGAGCGCGATTTTGAGTTCGCGAAGAAGTATGACCTGCCCATCGAGCGCGTGATTGAAGGCCGCGAGGGCGTTAGCGACGATCTGCCGTTCACGAGCTACGACGGCGTCATGGTAAACAGCGAGGAGTTTGACGGCCTCTCCGTGGAGGAGGGCAAAAAAGCGGTCATCGAAAAGCTGAAAGGGCAAGGCGCGGGCAATTTCTGCGTCAACTACCGCCTGCGCGACTGGCTGATTTCGCGCCAGCGCTACTGGGGCGCGCCCATCCCCATCGTCTACTGCGACAAGTGCGGCGAGGTTCCCGTGCCGGAAAGCGATTTGCCGGTACGTTTGCCCTACGATGTGGACTTTACGCCCGACGGCACGTCGCCGCTGCTCAAATCCAAAACGTTTATGAACGCGGTTTGCCCCAAATGCGGCGGCCCCGCGCGCAGAGACCCCGACACGATGGATACGTTCGTGTGCTCGTCATGGTACTTCCTGCGCTACCCCGATGCGCACAACGACAAAGCCGCGTTCGACACCGAGTGGATCAACCAAATGCTGCCCGTGGACAAGTATGTAGGCGGCGCGGAGCACGCGTGTATGCACCTGCTGTACGCGCGCTTCTTTACCATGGCGCTGCACGATATGGGATACGTCGATTTCGACGAGCCGTTCCAGTCGCTTGTGCATCAGGGCGTCATATTAGGGCCGGACGGCGCTCGCATGAGCAAATCGCGCGGCAACATCATATCGCCCGACGAGTACATCGCCCAATACGGCAGCGACGTGCTGCGCACCTACCTCGCGTTTGGTTTCTCCTACATCGAGGGCGGCCCGTGGAACGGCGACGGCATCCGTGCCGTGTACAAGTTTTTAGAGCGGCTGGAGCGAATCGTCACGCGTCTGCTCGAAACAACGGGGGAGAGCGAAGACGGCAAAAAAGAGATCCGCTATGCGGAAAACTATGCCATCAAGCACGTTTCCGCCGATATCGAGAACTTCCAGTTCAACACCGCGGTCGCGCGCATGATGGAG
>CAYNFL010000154.1:0-4853 GCA_964396465.1 uncultured Christensenellaceae bacterium | reverse complement strand
CGTCCGCAGGCCAGTACTTCTGGTACTTGGAATCATCGTCCGAAAGGTAGCCCAGAGCGGTGATGTAGTTGGAAAGCGCGTCAATCCACACGTACACCACATGATCAGTGTCAAAATCGACCGGCACGCCCCATTTGAACGATGTGCGCGATACGCAAAGGTCTTCCAGCCCCGGCAGCAAAAAGTTATTCAGCATCTCGTTGCGGCGGCTTTCAGGCTGTATAAAATCCGGATGCGCGCCGATGTATTGTATCAACCGGTCGGCGTATTTGCTCATATTAAAGAAGTAAGCTTCTTCCTTTGCGCGCTCTACGCTTCGCACGGCGTGCAGTACCAACCCTCGTACTCGCCCTTATAGATATCGCCCTGATCGTAGAGCTTTTTGAATATCTTCTGCACCGCAGCAATGTGCCTTGGTTCGGTCGTGCGGATAAAGTCATCGTTGGAAATCTCCATCAGGTCCCACAGGGAACGGATACCCCCCACGATGCCGTCCACGTATTCGATCGGCTCCTTACCCGCAGCTTTGGCCACGCGCTCAATCTTCTGCCCGTGCTCGTCCGTACCCGTTAAAAACATCACGTCGTAGCCCGTCTGGCGTTTGAAGCGCGCGAGCGCGTCCGCCGCGACAGTGGTATACGAATGGCCGATGTGCAGCTTGTCGCTCGGGTAATAGATCGGCGTCGTGATATAATACTTCTTCATTGAACTCTCCCGCATATTTTATGTGTATTAGAATAGTTTTCCGATTTGCTTTTGTCAAGAAGAACAGCGGTTTCGGTTATATTGTAATGAGTGTTACCAAGTGGAAACCGGTACATACAAATATACGTTTAATTACAGCTAAAAATCTTTTTTTATAAAAAATAAATTTATTTGTTTAAATTTGTCGAATAATCGTTTATAATTAGCCATAGTCTTGCTTGGCGGCATATGAAATCTATATTGCATTACATCAATCCTGTAATATTATGTTTGAATTAGTATCAAAGCATTTGGCATCCACGCCAATATTGCATGGAAAGCGAAGTCGTATGGCCAAAGTAAAAACATTGATTCGAAGGTTACTCCGGTCGCTGTCTGATCCTAAACGCTTATTTGTATTCTCGGCTGCAGTTCTTTTGGTTCTGGGTTCAATTTTAGTTTTCTTTATCGTATTCGTTACCGATTTTCCCGCAGATACGCAAAACCAGCTCAAAGATATCGCGCTCACCTGCCTCAGCGTGTTGTTTTTATTATTTATTCTAACCGCATTCTACATCGTGGGCAAAAGAAATACCATACTTAAAGCTCAGAGAAATAAGTTGGTGGCAGTTACAAAAAATCTTAAAGCGAGCGAGACATTGTTCCGTGCGATTTTCGAAAAATCACCCGTCGGTATCACCATCGGCAACAGAGACCACCCAATATTGGAAGTCAACGAGACGTACGAGAATATCGTCGGCAGGCCTAAGGCAGTGATTGTCTCGCTGGGGTGGAAGGCCTATACGCACCCGGACGACGTCGAAGAAGACGTAAAAAACTATGCGCAGTTTGAGGCCGGGGAAACGGATGGCTATACGATGGTAAAGCGATACATCCGGCCTGACGGCAGCATCGTGTGGGTCGATATGGCGCTTGCGCATCTGGAGTGGGGCGAAAAAGACCAGAACAATCATATATGCATGGTTCAGGACATTACCCCGCGTGTACGCGCTGAAAAAGAGCTTCGCGAGAACGAACACAGCATGTCCCTGCTGCTCTCTAACCTGCAGGGTATGACGTACCGCTGCTGTTATGATAAAAGTTGGACGATGCTGTATGTTTCCGATGGATGCATGACGCTTACGGGATATAAACCTGAGAGCCTGCTGAACAGCCAGGATCTCTCATTTAACGATCTGATACTGCCCGACTACAGGAAAACCGTCTGGCAGGTATGCACCCGCGCATTGAAATCCAAAGTTCTTTTTAAATATGAATACCCGATCATGACCGCTTGGGGAGAAATGCGTTGGGTTTACGACCAAGGCCAGGGTATTTACGATAAAAATGGCAATGTAATGGCGATAGAGGGGCTGATCATCGATATATCCGAGCGCAAAAAGAAAGAAAATGAGATTCAGTACTTGAGCATCCACGATTCGCTGACCGGCGTATTCAACCGGCGTTTCTACGACCATGAAAGGCTGAGGCTGGATAAGGAAGAGTACCTTCCGCTTACGGTGATGGTCGGGGACATCAACGGTTTGAAGCTGATCAACGACGCGTTTGGCCACGCTGCAGGCGACAACCATATCATCCAGACGGCGAAAATACTACAAAGCTTCTGCCGCGAAGGTGATATCGTCGCGAGAACAGGCGGTGACGAATTCGGGATACTGATGCCCAATACCGACAGTGAAACCGCCTTTGGTATCATGACGAAAATCAGAACGGAATGCGAGAAACTGCGCCGCACCGCTTCGGGCGAAACGTTCATCGCCAACATATCGCTCGGGTACAGCACGAAAGAATCCATGGATATGGATATCAATCAAGTGACCAAAACGGCCGAAAGCTATATGCATAAGCATAAGCTTTTGGAACTTAAAAGCTCGCATAGCGCCATCATATCGTCCATCCGGGCAACCATGCTGGAAAAAAGCCTCGAAACCGAAGCGCACGAGGAGCGTTTGGAAAATCTCGCGAGGCGCATGGGCATAAAACTTAATCTCCCGCAGTCTTCCATTGATGAGCTTGTGCTGCTCGCGATGCTGCACGATATCGGCAAGGTGGCCATAGACGACAGAATTTTAAACAAGCAAAGCCGGTTGACCGAGGAGGAATGGGCGATCATGAAAAAGCACCCGGCCATCGGTTACCGCATCGCGATATCTTCCCCGGAGCTGATGCCCATCGCAGAATACATACTGTGCCATCACGAGCGCTGGGACGGGGACGGCTATCCGCAGGGGCTGCGCGGCAAGGATATACCGCTGCTCTCGCGCATCATATCGGTGGTGGACGCCTATGACGCGATGACGCAGGATCGGCCTTACCGCAAAGCGCTGCCGGGCAGCGTCGCGCTGGAGGAGATACGCAAGAAAGCGGGCTCACAGTTTGATCCCGAAATTGTCAGCGTGTTTTTAGAGGTCGTCAACCAGCCGCAGCCGGATGCCGAAGCATTGTAATACGATATGGCTTTGGGCAAAAATGCTTAACATCCCCCGCTACGCAATCTTTCTGTTCAGATAAATCCGCCTTGGAATACCATTCCGCATATATGTTCTCCATTCACAAATAATAAAAACAATTGAGACATTTTGATTGACAACAATTTCACAATGTTGTATAGTATTATTGTGAAATAATTCACAACTTGTCTGTAAAAAATCCTTCGGGATTTAAATAAAACTTTCAGCAAAAGGAGAGGGGTATCATGGCACAAGGTAAGGAAACGGATGTCAGAACCGAGATCGACCGTCTGGTGGCCGGCGCAAATGAAGCGTTGCAGGAGTACATGCGGATGGATCAAGAGCAGGTGGATAACATGGTGCACGCGATGACGCTGGCCGGGCTCGACCACCACATGCAGCTCGCGCGCATGGCCGTGGAGGAAACCGGGCGCGGTGTATTCGAGGACAAGGTCATCAAGAACATATTCGCGACGGAGTACATCTGGCACAGCATCAAGGATCAAAAGACCGTGGGTATCGTGGACGAAAGCGAACTGGAGGGCTATGTGGAGGTCGCCGAACCGGTGGGCATCATCGCGGGCGTAACGCCCGTAACCAACCCCACCTCCACGACGATGTTCAAGGCGCTCATCTCCGCCAAAACACGCAACCCCATCATATTCGCTTTCCACCCCTCCGCGCAGAAATGTTCCGCCGAAGCGGCGCGGATATTGCGTGAAGCGGCGATACAAAACGGCGGGCCGAAACACTGCGTACAGTGGATTGAAACGCCCTCTATTGAGGCGACAAACGCGCTCATGAACCATCCCAGCGTTTCGCTTATACTCGCGACGGGCGGCAGCGGCATGGTAAAAGCGGCCTACAGCGCGGGCAAACCGGCGCTGGGCGTCGGCCCGGGCAACGTGCCGTGTTACATCCATAAGGATGTGGATATCGAACGCGCCTGCACAGACCTCATCATCTCCAAGACATTTGACAACGGCATGATCTGCGCTTCGGAGCAGGCGGTGATCGTCCACAAGGATATTGCGAAAGCCTTTGAGCAGACGATGGCGCGCCTCAGGTGCGCGTTTATGAACGAGGAGGAGACCCAAAAGATCAACAAGCTCGTGATCAATACGGAAAAGCTCGCCGTTAACCCCAACGTAGTGGGTAAGACCGCGCGCTGGGTTGCGGAGAACGCGGGTGTCAACGTGCCCGAAAACACGAAGATACTGATCGTGAAGCTCGAAAAGCCGGGCAGAGAATACCCGCTCTCGCTGGAAAAGCTTTCCCCCGTACTCGCGTATTTCGTCGCAAATGACGAAAAGCAGGGCTTTGAATTTGCGAACAAAATGCTGGAGCTGGGCGGCCTCGGGCACAGCGCCGTGATCCACAGCAACGACGAAGCGCTGTGTGTGAGGTACGGCGAGGCGATGAAGGTGGGCCGCGTGATCGTCAACTCGCCCTCCTCGCAGGGCGCGATCGGTGACATCTACAACACCAACACACCCTCACTGACGCTGGGCTGCGGCAGCTTCGGTCGCAATTCCACAACGAGCAACATCTCGTCGGTCAACCTCATCAACAAGAAGCGCATCGCGCAAAGGAGGGTCAACATGCAGTGGTTCAAAATTCCGCCGAAGATATATTTTGAGAACAACGCCGTGCAGTACCTCGAAGCGATGCCGAACATCAGCCGCGCGTTTATCGTGA
>CAYNFL010000153.1:3235-4866 GCA_964396465.1 uncultured Christensenellaceae bacterium | reverse complement strand
GCAACCCGTTGACCGAACGCAAGCTGCAGCGGCTGTTCCGCAATCCGGAGTTCTCTCGCCGCGTAAAACGCTGCAACGATTTCGGCGCGGGCGGCGTATGCGTCGCCATCGGCGAATTATCGGACGGCGTACGCGTCAACCTCGATCTGGTACGAAAAAAGTACGAAGGCCTCTCCGGTACGGAGCTTGCGATCTCCGAAAGCCAGGAGCGCATGGCCGTTGTGATTTGCCCAGAGGATTTGGACGCGGTGCTTACTTTAGCCGCACGCGAAAACCTGCATACCGCGCAGGTCGGGCAAGTGACGGACGAAGGGCGCATGGAGCTTACTTGGCGCGGCAAGCCCATCGTTCGCATCCAGCGTTCCTTTTTAAATACCAACGGCGCCACCGCGCAGGCAACGGCTCATGTGGAAAGCTTAAAAACGCAGGGGCTGTTTGACGAGCCGTTTACCGGCAGCCTTAACGAACGCCTCACCGCAATACTATCGGATATCAATATCGGTTCCAAAAAAGGGCTGATCGAAATGTTCGACTCCACGATCGGCGCTTCCACCGTGCATATGCCGCTCGGTGGCATGGCGCAGTTAACCCCGCTTCAGGCGATGGCGGCGGTCATCGCGGCGGACGGGCAGTGCGACACCGCGACGCTGTTCTCTTACGGTTTCGATCCTTACATGATGGAGAAAAATCCGTTCATCGGTGCGATGTACTCCGTCGTGCTCTCCCTTGCAAAGCTCGCCGCATCGGGCGGCGATATCCGCCATGCGTGGCTCACATTGCAGGAATACTTCGAGCGCATGAGCGGCCCAATCAGCTGGGGCAAGCCGCTCTCCGCGCTGCTCGGCGCGTGGTGGGCGCAGCGCAGCCTTGGTACCCCTGCCATCGGCGGCAAGGATTCGATGTCGGGCAGCTTTGAAAAATTAAGCGTGCCGCCCACGCTCGTATCGTTCGCGCTGTGCTGCGAAAAAGCGGACGCGCTCATTTCTCCTGAATTTAAAAAATGCGGCAATACGCTTTACCGCGCGCGCATCCGGCGCGATGCAACCGGTATGCCGGACTTTGAAAACATCAAAGAAACCTACGCGAAAATATACAGGGCCGTACAGGAGGGTAAAGTTTACTCAGCGTACGCCGTGGAGCGCGGCGGCGTGCTCGCCGCGGTTGCGAAGATGGCGCTCGGCAACGGCATCGGCGCGCGGCTTACGGGCGATATCGATGATATTACAAACAAAGCATACGGCGATATCGTCATCGAGGGCGAAGGGCTGGATTTCGAGGCGATCGGCCAGACCGGCGGCGACGCGATCGTGTTAAACGGCGAAGCTGTCGCTTTATCATCGCTGCGCGAAACTTACGAAGCGCCGCTTGCCAAGGTGTACCCGCTGCGCGCGATTGCCGAGGGCGAAGCGCCCGATAAGCTGTTTGAAGCAAAAAACATCCATGTATGCAGAAATAAAACCGCAAAGCCGCGCGTAGTCATCCCGGTGTTTCCGGGAACCAACTGCGAATACGATTCGGCGCGCGCTTTTGAGCGCGCGTGCGCGGATGCCGAAATCATCGTCGTACGCAACATTACCGCGACGGATATAGAAGAGAGCACGGCGTATCTCGCGCAAAGCCTGTCCCAAAGC
>CAYNFL010000153.1:0-3225 GCA_964396465.1 uncultured Christensenellaceae bacterium | reverse complement strand
CTGATGATACCCGGCGGCTTCTCGGGCGGCGACGAGCCGGACGGCAGCGGCAAGTTCATCGCAGCGCTGCTGCGCGAAGCGCGCGTGGCAGACGCCATCCGCGGCTTGCTTCACCGCGACGGATTGATATTAGGCATCTGTAACGGCTTTCAGGCGCTCATCAAGCTGGGGCTCGTGCCCTACGGAGATATTCGCGACATGCGTCCAGACAGCCCGACGCTCACGTTTAACCATATCGGCCGGCACGTATCCAAGGTGGTGCGCACGCGCGTTTCATCCAACGCGTCGCCGTGGCTTTCGCTGTGCAGGCCGGGCGAAATCCATACCGTAGCGGTGTCTCACGGCGAAGGCAGATTTGCCGCAACGGAAGAGGACGCCGCCGCGTTGTTTGCTGCCGGGCAGATCGCTACGCAGTATGTCGACGAAGCGGGTAATCCTACGATGGGCGACGGCAACCCGAACGGCTCGCTGATGGCGGTGGAGGGGCTGCTGTCCCCCGACGGGCGCGTATTCGGCAAAATGGCGCACTGCGAGCGCTTCGGCGCGCAGACGCTGCAAAACGTGCCGGGCAAAAAGAACCAGAAAATATTTGAGAGCGGCGTGAAGTACTTTCAATGAGTATTAAAGAGAAGCTTAAGGCGGTAAAACTCACTAAACAGCAATGGATATGGATCGGCGTACTCACGGCAGTGATCATCGCTTCGCTGGTCTTATATTATTTCGGGCAGCACTACGGCTGGTTTGACATATTTGAATCGCGTGAAACGCTGCGGGACTATATCAAATCTTTCGGCGTTTGGGCGCCGCTCGCTTTTTTCGCAATACAATTTATTCAGGTGATATTCTCGCCGATACCGGGCAACTTAACCACTATTGCCGGCGGTATGATGTTCGGTTTTTTCTATGGATTTCTGATATCGCTCGCAGCGATATTCTTAGGCTCTGTCGCGGCGTTTCTTTTAGGCAAAGCTTTCGGCCGCCCGCTCGTTGAAAAGATCGCAGGAAAACCCGTCGTGGAGAAATACATGAGTTCCGTATCCTCGCGACAGCGCGTCGTGCTCATCATGATGATGCTGCTTCCTTTTTTTCCGGACGATTTACTGTGCCTGATCGCGGGGCTTTCAGCGATGCGCTTGCCGCAATTTTCGTTGATCATAATACTGACGCGGCCGTGGGGGCTGCTGTTTTCGGCGCTCGCGGGTTCGGGGCTGATCAACATCCCCTCTTGGGGCTGGATCATTATCGGGGCGCTGGGCATCGCATTGTTCGTGCTCTCATTAAAATACGCTCCCGCAATCGAGGAGCGTACCAAGGGCTGGATTGAAAAATTCGAAAAAAGAATTTCACACAAAACAGGCTAAATGGTGTTCGTTTTAACGGGCAATACAAGGTAATAAAAGCTCTCCCCCTTAAGCGGCCGTATCACGCACGGGCTGACGCTCGTATTAAAATCAAAAACGAGCGAATCGTCCCGCACTTCTTTGAGCACATCGAGCAGATACCGCGAGTTAAACGATATGCCCAAGTTTTTTCCGCTGAGTTCAATTCCCACTTCCTCGCGCGCACGGCCGATTTCCGAATCTGAAGTAATCGTCATCAACCCTTCTTCGATTTTTAAGTTCACAAGATTGGTTTTAGACTGGCGCGCGAGTATGCTTGCACGCTCTAAACTGTTAAACAGTCTTTGTTTATCACCGATGACGCGCGAGGCGTATTCCACAGGCAGTATGTTGTTATATTTTACATAATCACCTTGAAGCACCCTTGATGTAATTTCAAGGTTTTCACATGTTACAGCCAGCAGGCGATCGGCGGCATATATCCGGATTGTGGACTCGTCGTCCGGTATGATACTCGCAATTTCGCGCATCGACCGCGCGGGTACGATCACTTCGGTGTAGTCCATACCAGATTGCAGAGCCTCTTGCCTGATTGCCAGTCTGTATCCGTCAAGCGCGACCATCTTCAACGACGCGTTATCAATCTCAATCAATATTCCGGTTAAAATAGGTTTATCTTCGCTGACCGAAGTTGCAAACGCCGTCTGATCAACCATAGATATCAATTTGCCTGAAAACATCGCCGCACTGCGTGTTTTCTTGTATTCCGGAAATTTAGGATATCCATCCGGATCCAACATGCAAAGCGTCGTTCGCGAATGGCCGCATTCCATCACCATATTATTTTCTTCAGTGTACATTTTAATTTCGCAATCATCAAACTTTGAGAGTATTTCGCTGAACAACCGGGCAGGCAGCACCGTCTCCCCCGCCTCAGGCACTGCCGCTTCAACCGTGCTTCGTATGGACAGCGTGCCGTCGCTTCCATACAGCGTAACCGTCTCGTTTTCCGCGCTTATATAAATTCCTTCTAACACGTTTAGCGGAGATCTTGCTGACGCGGCTTTGGATACGGTGGCGACGCAGCGCTGCAACATATTTTTTTCACAAATAATATTCATCGTTTATCCCTTTCATTATTACATAGTTTCTTTTGTCAGTTATATAGAAGTAGAAGTAGTAGTGTATGTCGATAACGTGTAAAACCTCATTTTAACCGGCCGTTTTGAGCTTTTTAATGTGCATTTTAAGCTTTCTTTTCGTGTACGCTTTGTGTATTTCTGTGATTAAGATGCCGTATCGCAAAGCAATCAGTCATGGCGCTAAAAAACGATATCACCGGCCTGTCCACCTATTCCCGCAGCTTTGCATTCAAGTCATCCACAAGCGTTCGGGTTTCAATGCTGATACTGAGTTCCTTCTCAATTTTTTCATACGCATGTTTTACAGTTGTGTGATCGCTTTTGCCGTAAGTTTCCGCAATGGATTTATACGACATGTCTAAAAGTTTGCGCGTTAGATACATCGCGATCTGACGGGGATATGTAACGCTCTGATTCTTTTTATTGCTGGTAATCTCATCCTCGGAAATATCATAATATTCGCATACCGTCTGCAAAATGTGCTTTGCGGATATTTTTTTGTTCGTTGTGGCAGTTAAAAAATCACGTATCGCGATCTCAGCCTCCACAATGTTGGGAGAACGCCCGTTGAGCACGGTATACGCGATGATCTTATTGAGCGCGCCTTCAAGCGAACGGATATTGGATGATACCTTGGTAGCGATCAAGTCGAATATATCCCGGTCGATCTCGCACTTGATTCCGTCACGCGCGACGATATCCTTGGCCTTTTTTTCGAGTATCGCGAGCTTGGTTTCATAATC
>CAYNFL010000152.1:0-4874 GCA_964396465.1 uncultured Christensenellaceae bacterium | reverse complement strand
GCAAGGACGTCGATACGATTGTCGAAACGGTTTACCAGATATCCGGCAGCTTCGGCGCGATCAACCTCGAGGACATCGCCGCGCCGCGCTGCTTCGAGATCGAGCAAAAGCTCAAAGCACGCTGCGACATCCCGATATTCCATGACGACCAGCACGGTACGGCGGTGGTGGTGACGGCGGCGATGATCAACGCGATGAAGATAACGGGCAGAAAGCTTGCCGAGCAGGAGTGCGTCGTATCGGGCGCGGGCGCGGCGGGCGTCGCGGTCACAAAGCTGCTCATGCGCCTCGGCCTGCGCAACGTGATACTTTGCGACACGAAAGGCGCAATATACGAAGGGCGCGAGGGCTTAAACCCATTCAAGCAGGAGATGGCGAAGATATCCAACCGCGAGATGAAGAAGGGCAGCCTCGCGGATGTGATCCGTGGCGCGGACGTGTTCATCGGCGTATCGGCTCCGGGCATCGTTTCGGAGGAGATGGTGCGCAGCATGAACCCCAATCCCATCATATTCGCGATGAGCAACCCGACGCCCGAGATCATGCCCGGCCTCGCGAAGAAGGCGGGCGCAAGCGTCGTCGGCACAGGGCGCAGCGACTTCGCGAACCAGATCAACAACGTGCTCGCGTTTCCCGGCATATTCCGCGGCGCGCTCGACGTGCGCGCGCGCGATATTAACGATGATATGAAGATCGCGGCGGCGTACGCGCTGGCGAATCTTGTACCCGACGCGGAACTTAACCCCGATTACGTGATCCCCGCGCCGTTTGACCCGCGCGTAGGCGCGGCGGTCGCCAAGGCGGTTGCCGAAGCGGCGCGCAGCAGTGGCGCCGCGCGGATATAGGAAATTGATCAGGAGGAAACCAGCATGTTTTGCAGTCATTGTGGAAAACAAATTTCCGATAACGTAAAGTACTGTCCGTTTTGCGGAGCCCCGTACTAAGATAACAGTACGGGGCTTTTCGTTTTTATGCGCCTTTTATGCGGAAATAATGTCCCAATAATCGTACACCATGAGTAGTATTAAGGGTAATATTATTGCATAAATTAAAACGTCATCAAATATTGTATAAAAATAATGAAGCTCGTGGTATACTTACAGGAATATGATTGATAATAATACTATATTTTATAGGGAAATGTAATTATCCAATTAAGGTAATGCTGTAATAGGAAGATGTTTTTCTTAGACCAAATTACCGTAAGGAAGGATGGTCAATTTGAAACACAGAATAAAAATCAATGTATTGCTGTTTTTATTGACGATACTCTTAATTCTCCAATGTGGCTGTTCGGTAACTAAAACGGTTATGCCGAAAATTACATCTGATGCGATAACAACCACGCCAGGAATTACTTCGGAAGAGATAATAGCCACACCAGAATCTGCTACGGAAACTGAAACAGTTACTCCAGAAAACAGTGAAGATGTCGCCTATAATATTGACTATGTTTATACAAGTGAGCTCATCACCAGTTATTACCACCTGTATGGAAACGTACTGGATGATTTTGTGGAAATTAACTTGACCAATAATAGTGATAGCACTGCGTCGTTTTTGGTGGAAACCGTAATCGATGGATATAGCTCAGTATCATCTGATACTGCAGATGTTGCGCCAGGAGAACGCAAGGAAGTCCGCCAGAACCCGCGTTTAATCCCTGAATCGATGGAAAAGCTGAATTCTCAACGTTACGCGAATTTTGTAATTCATGTCACATTGCTCACTGAAGGCGAAGATGAACTTCTTTTAAATGACAGCAAAGAAATTCTGCTTTACTCACGCCGCGACTATACTTGGGTGGATGGATGTGACTTGCAGGAAAATCGTGATTTTCTGGCTGCTTATGTAACGCCAAACGATCCAGCAGTGGAAGGACTGATTCGCTGCGCCGCCAACTACACATCGTCCGGGCAAGTATGGTCAGGATACGGTGGCAACATTGATGACGAGGGCGGCGGCGTCTGGGATCGGCTGCAAGCAGTTTGGATGGCCGAGAAGGATTATAACCTGACATATGTGAGTACTTGGGTTTCTTTTACACCGGAGGCTTCACAGCGGATTCGACTTCCGTATGAAGTGTTGGAACAATCGGGCGGTAACTGCATTGAGTTGGTGTTCTTATATGCATCGGCAGTAGAAGCAATGGATATGGAGTGCTCCATCGTTCTCATTCCTGGGCACGCGTATTTAGCTGTCCGTACAGATCAGGAAAACGCCAATTATTATTTCATTGAGACAACACTGATAGGGCAGACGGATTTCGATACCGCAATCCAGTATGGAAGCAGCAATTGGGAGGAACATGGCCCAATGATAGATGCAGGAGAAGATTATTATGGCTGGGTCAATATCGCCGATGCCAGAGAACGGGGAATATTGCCAGTACCTTGGAGATGAGCAACGCCCAGTCACAAAAAACTCAATCAGAACCGGACAAGTCAGGAACGGTTTGAATGTAAGTCGTGTGGTTTTCTTTGCAACGCTGATTATAATGCAGCTTTGAACATTGCAAACCCGAACATTGAAAAATTAATAACAGAAACAATTGGTGCGAACCCCAAGTGAACATTCGGGGTGGCTCAACACCCTGAAACCGAGAAGCGTTAAGAACTATTTTAATGGTTTAAAGGCACTCGGTAAGGTATTTGCGGATATATTCCGCATGAAATTTCGGACAAAAATACCGCCCGTACGTTATATGCACAGGCGCGATTTACACAGCGCGCTCATAATACGCGAAATCAGATTTGTATGCAAATGTTCTATCGGCGATATGACGCAGATGATGCATGGTGCGGCCAACGCAAACACGGTCATGGGGATGCTGGCGAAATACTTTGCCATCAGCGCAGTGGTATACGCGGTATGGTTCGCGGTATGCACGTTCCTTTCGGGACGCATCGCGAGCCGCAAGATCGACCTGTGAGAAGGAGGGTAAAGCATGAAAAGAAAAATTGCGATGCTGCTGGCCGCAATGGCGGTGACAGCGGTTTTAGCGGGAGGATGCACGGTATCACACGGCGTGTTCACCGGTATGAGCGAACAGAGCAGCGATACCTCGCTGAGCGCAAGCTACGCTTCGTTCGACGGGTCACTTAGCCGCCGCGTGCAGATCGGCGAAGGAGATACGGTGACCTTCCGCTATGAGGGGGGCGAGGGGCTGCGTGCCGCCGTCAAGCAGGGTGAAGACACACTCTGCGAAATCGCCGACGGGACGGTATTCACCGCGCCCGAGGACGGGCGGTATCTGTTCGGCATCGAAGGCGAAGCGAAGAACGGCGCGTTCACGCTCTCGTGGGAGATTGCGGAATAAACAAAACGCGAAATGAATGAAACCGAGCCCCGCGCCGAGATACAGCGCGGGGCTTTTGCGCTATATTAAAGATTTGTAGACGCGACCCTGCGCGGTTGCCCGCGTTAGGCGATTCGGGCGGCTCAAGTGCGACGACCCTGCGATTCCTGCGTGCATTCGCTAATTATCCAACCTCTGTGTCACACTGAAGAGTAAAGTAAGAAGAGGACTTTTCGTTTGCGACTGTAAGCGGTCTTAGGCCGTTTTTTATTTTGCTAAAAAGCGCTTCAACAGGGCGTTTATTGTCTCGGAATAGAATTATCGGACATACGTTCGCATGGAAATCGAACAGGTATTTGCGCGAATATACATTCTGTACCATATATAGTGTTAGTAAAAAACTGGTACATATTTTTGAAAAATTTATTGTGCTTTTCTAAAAATAATTAAAGGAATCCAGTAAGATATACCGAAATAACTATTAGAATGGTGGGCAGTGGGGATAGATGGGGATATTACAGCATATGTTAAACTGTGCCCACAAGGGGTAAACGCTTTCGGCAGCCATGGAAAACCATCCGCTTGGGGGAAAATGTGAAAGATTCGCTGATCGGTACATACTTTCATACGTTGGATGAGAAAGGCCGCATGGCGGTGCCCTTCAAATTAAGAGCGGATTTGGGGGAGCCGTTTTATATTACCGCGCTCACAGACGAATGCCTCGTCGCCTATCCGCAGGAGGAATGGGAAGCGCTCTCCGCCAAGTTAAAGGCGATACCGCAGTTCGACACCGAAGGCCGGGAACTCGTGCGCGAGGTTACCGCCAACGCGTGCAAGGGCGAGCCCGATAAGCAGGGGCGCGTGCTGCTGCCGCAGGTGCTGCGCGACAAGGTCGGCATCGACAAGGATACCATCATCATCGGCGCGCTCAACCGCGTGGAGATATGGGCGAAGGAAAAATGGCGCGGGCATCAGGAGAAAACGCCAAGTGCCGAATCCGTGATGCAAAGCGCCGCCAAATACGGTATATAGGCAATGGAACACAAGCCCGTACTGCTGCGTGAAACGATCGAACTGCTGAACTTAAAGCCGGGTATGACCGTCGTGGACGGCACGCTGGGCGGCGGCGGGCACGCGGCGCAGATACTCAAACGGATATCGCCCGGCGGAAGGCTCGTCGGTATCGACCGCGACACGTTCGCGCTCGGTCAGGCGAAAGAGGCGCTGAAGGAATACGCCAACGTGGAATATGTCCACGGCAATTTCAAGGATATCAAAAGCATACTCGATATGCTGGATATAAAAGGGATAGATGGAGCGGTGCTCGATCTCGGCGTGTCATCGTTTCATCTCGACCAATGTGACAGGGGGTTCTCATATAAACAGGACTCGAGGCTCGATATGCGCATGAATAATGAAGATAAAACATGCGCGGCAGACATAGTAGCAAGCTATGCGCAGCGAGACCTCGAGCGGATCTTCAGGGACTACGGTGAGGAACGGTGGGCCGCCCGGATTGCGGAGTTCATTGTGAGGGAACGAAGCCAGCGGCCCATAACGACCACCACACAGCTCG
>CAYNFL010000151.1:0-4882 GCA_964396465.1 uncultured Christensenellaceae bacterium | reverse complement strand
CAGCAGATGCTTGATGTAGTCTTTTACCAATTCATACTTTGGCATACCCTGTTCTATCATTATCATTATACCTGCATCTTGTCCTTACATGTAATATACAAGATAATATCCTTTTCGTCAAGTCATTATTAATGTATTTTGTATCTGTTCAGTATTCTGTCCCGTCAGGCCTATGGAATGCTGCGCTCCCCAACTAGTGGATCCCTGTCATTTGCTTGTATCCATTACCTAAAAGATTTCTCATCCTTGGAATGATACCCGATCACGGTATCCAGATTGACGTCGTGTATGCTGTTGAATATGTTACTATCGATATTGGGATTGGACTGGCGCAGTTTACGGATCAGCTGCTTAATCTCCTGCCGCTTGGAACCCATGCCACCATCGTCCTGCACACAGTTCTCCGTCAGGCGGCAGGCACACTGTATGAACTTGAGCCCGTTGTATTGCCTCCACGCGAGTATGTCCCGCTCCTTCACGCGGTACATCGGGCGTATGAGCTCCATGCCCTCCCAATTCGTGCTGCGCAGTCTGGGCATCATCGTGCGGAACTCGCCGTTATAAAACATGCTCATGAGCACCGTCTCGATCACGTCATCGAAGTGGTGACCCAGCGCGATCTTGTTGCAGCCGAGCTCCTTTGCCTGCTTATACAGATATCCGCGCCGCATGCGCGCGCAAAGGTAGCACGGGTATTTGTCCAGCTTGGAGACATAATGGAATATCGGCGCGGAAAAAATCTGTATTGGAATATTCAAAAACTCCGCGTTTCCCTCGATCATCCTTCTGTTCAAGCCGTTGTAACCCGGATCCATAACGATGTAAATCACATCAAATTTAAATTTGCTGTACCGATGCAGCTGCTGCATACACTTGGCCATCAGCATGGAATCCTTGCCGCCCGACATGCAGACCGCGATTTTATCGCCCTCACGGATCAAGTCATATGCCTCAATCGCCGACAGAAACTTCTTCCATATCTCGCGCCTGTACTTTTTAATGATGCTCTTTTCCACCTGCAGGCAGTCGCCCATAATTACCTCTGTTCAGATTAATCATAAAGCTATGATACACTTTCCCTATGGGCAACAGCAAGCTTTTTGTCACAGACAGGGAGGAGGAAAAATAAAGCGCAGTATAAAACTGCAATATCCCTTGTCCGGCTTTGCCAAGGCAGCCTTTCGTTGACACCGTCAAATCATATATGTTACTATGCTACCATCTTATTTTTGAGGGGTAGATCATGAGGCACTGGAAGAACCTGAATGTCAATGAAAACGGGCATCTCATGCTGGGCGGCTGCGACGCGTCACAGCTCGCGCGCCAATTTGGCACGCCGCTATATGTGATGGAAGAGGATACGATCCGCAGCGTATGCAAAGGGTACGTCGAAGAGATCAAAAAATACTCCGGCGGCGGCAAAGTGATGTTCGCCAGCAAGGCGTTTTTGAATACCGCGATGTGCAGAATCGTGGAAAGCGAGGGCATGGGGATCGATGTCGCCTCGGGCGGAGAGCTTTACATCGCGCTGAAAGCAGGTTTCGACCCGCAAAAAATATATTTTCACGGGAATGTTAAAACGGAATCCGACCTTCGCATGGCGGTGGAAGCGGGTATCGGCCACATCGTAATCGACAGCTTCAGCGAGATCAATATGATATCTGACATCGCCATATCGCTCGGGCGCGTACAAAACGTTTCTGTACGCTTTAAACCGGGCATTGAGGCACACACGCACGACTACATCAAGACCGGGCAAATGGATTCCAAGTTCGGTTTCGGAATAACGGATGGCGAGGGCATGCGCATCGTCAAATTGATACTTGCAACGCCCGGCCTCAACCTCGTGGGCATGCACTGCCATATCGGTTCGCAGATATTCGAGCTCACGCCCTTCCGTGACACGGTGGACGTGATGCTGAATTTCCTGCTGGATGTCAGAAAAGAAACCGGCTTTGCGTTCTCCGAAATCAACTTCGGCGGCGGCTACGGCATTCACTACCTCGCTGCCGACAAGCCGCTCAAACCAGAGGAATACGTGCACGCGATGCATGGGGAGCTGGAAAAGCTCTGCGCGAAGAAGGGCATCGTTACGCCAGTATTCGCGATTGAGCCGGGGCGCTCCATCGTGGGCGAGGCGGGTACGACGCTTTATACCGTGAGCGATATCAAGACCGTGCCCGGCATCCGCACCTACATCGGCGTGGACGGCGGCATGGCGGACAACCCGCGCGTGGCGCTCTATCAGGCGGAGTATACGTGCGCGCTTGCCAATCGGATGAACGAGCCGGAAGAGGCCGTGGTGTCCGTCGCGGGGCGCTGCTGCGAAAGCGGCGACATGCTGGCGTGGAACGTACAGCTGCCCGAGCCCAAAGTCGGGGATATACTCGCGATGTTCTCGACCGGCGCGTATACCTATTCCATGGCGAGCAACTACAACAAGCTGCCCATCCCCGCCGCCGTGCTCGTCAAGGACGGCAAAGCGGAACTGATGCTCAAGCGGCAGACGTATGACCAGCTCATGCAAAACGACATGGTGCCAAGCTGGCTGTAAAAGCTGAATATAAATTCACGGACGGCAGTCAGCCGTCCGTTTTTTATTCTTGTTGGGGTATTATGCGGAATGAATATCTTAAGATACATGCCATTTTTGTACTATCAATTTTTCTTTAAGCACTTGGAAATACGTAAAAACGAGCCTAGACTCTGCTGTCTCGGCTCGCTTTTCTCCGCTGGTTTAAGGCTTATGGCATCTGCCTTTATGTTTTTATACCGGTTCTTCGCAAGTTCCCCCTGCTTCTTGAACGTGGGCTTGCCCTCCTCCATATACATCGCCACGCTGTCGCCGATGCTGATTTTACCCTGCGCTCGCGCTCGTGCGCGTACGTATACAAAACTGCCCAGAAGGAACGGTACTATACGCCGACCCCTCCAATCAGCCCAGCATTTGCGGCTGTTCGCCTGCTTGCGGAACGGCCTGCGCGCTCCAAATCACCTCCGGCGAATGGCGAACATTTGTTTTGCTGACATCGGACTTTACACGCAAATATGAAACCAATCCAAAAATGAAACACCCCAATGTCCCCAACACAAAAACAGCAAGCGCCCCGAGCAACCCAAATAGGATGAACAAAGCTATACTCGCGGTGCCAACGAGCGCAAGCCCCATAAGAGGTGCGCGTCTCATAAACGCTTTCGCCTCGCCCAACTCCCAAGACTGATGTCGTCCGCATTTTTCGCATTTCCCCTTGATGTTGTTAAGCGCAAAATAGTTACCGGATTGCGCTTCTTTTATAGCTTTGGGGATTTCCTGCTGGTCTATTGCTGTGTCGCTTTCTCCGCTGATGGATGCGTTTTTCCACTCGGTCTGCGCTCCGCAATGCTCGCAAATATACCTGTATGGTATTTGCCTATACACTTTCGGAGCTTCGTTTTTAGCCATAATTATCACCCCTATAAAAAAAAATATAATATATATAACCCATTATACAACAATTTATCCCATAATATTATATTTTTTGGTATGAATAATAAGCATATAAAAACGAGCCTTGACCTGCAAGTCTTGGCTCGCTTTTCTCTGCTGGTTTGAGCTTATGGCATTCGCCTTTTTTTCATTAAACCCGCTCTTTGGCATTCTCCTCCTGCTTTTTAAACGCGGGCTTGCCGCCCTCCATATACATCGCCACGCTGTCGCCGATGCTGATTTTGCCCTGAAGTATTTCCTCGGAAAGCTCGTCCTCCACGAGCTGCGTAATCATGCGCCTCAGCGGGCGCGCGCCATACTGGTCGTCAAAGCCCTTGCCCGCGAGGTAATCCACCGTATCATCTGTGTATGAAAGATGAATGTCCCGCTCATTCAGTCGCTTGATTACGTTTCCCAGCATCAGCCGCACGATCTCGCGCGTGTGCTCGCGGCTCAGCTTATGGAACACGATGATGTCGTCAAGCCGGTTGATGAACTCGGGCAGAAACGCCTTTTTTAGCTGCTCCATCATATTTTCCTTCATCTGTGCGTAACCGCCGTCGCCCGTTTCAACCGAGAAGCCAATCTTCTTTGCATCGATATTCAGCGCGCCGATGTTGCTCGTCATAATGATTACACAGTTTTTGAAGTCTACCACGCGCCCCTTGGAATCAGTTAAGCGCCCGTCCTCCAGTATCTGTAGCAGCACGTTGAACACATCCGGATGCGCCTTCTCGATCTCGTCAAGCAGCAGCACGCTGTATGGATGTCGGCGAACCTTCTCCGTAAGCTGGCCGCCCTCGTCGAAGCCGACGTAGCCCGGAGGCGAACCGATCATCTTGGATACCGTATGCTTCTCCATGTACTCGCTCATATCGAGGCGTATCAGCGCGTTCTCGTCGCCGAACAAAGCCTCGGCCAATGCGCGTGAAAGCTCCGTCTTGCCGACGCCCGTCGGCCCCAGGAATACAAACGAGCCCACGGGGCGTTTGGGGTCTTTGAGCCCCGCGCGCGAGCGCCGTATCGCCTTGGATACCGCGACGCACGCCTCATCCTGCCCGATCACGCGCTTATGCAGCGTCTCCTCCAGACGCAGCAGCCGCTGCGCCTCGTCCTCCGTGAGCTTAACTACGGGGATATGCGTCCAGCTCGATATGACCTCGGCGATCTGCGCCTCGGTCACGCTGCCCTCGCGCGCCTTGGTGTCCTTCTCCCAGTCGTTCTTCTTTGCAGCCATTTCTTTTTCAAGCCGCTTTTCCTCATCACGCAGCGAAGCGGCTTTTTCAAAGTTCTGGTGCGCGATTGCCTGCTCCTTCTCCTTGTGAAGCTGCTCCGCCTTTTCTTCCATCTCCTTGAGGTCGGGCGGCGCGACATACAGGCTCAGCCGCACCTTGGAGGCCGCCTCGTCCATGAGGT
>CAYNFL010000150.1:0-4904 GCA_964396465.1 uncultured Christensenellaceae bacterium | reverse complement strand
TCGGCAAGGGGCCTTCCGCACGTACGCTGCGGCTTGGCCTCCCCCACTTCACGCTTGTGGGCGCGACCACAAGGGCGGGTCAGCTCACTTCTCCGCTGAGGGACCGCTTCGGCGTGATTCACCGTCTGCAAATGTACACGCCCGAAGAGCTGTCAAAGATCATACACCGCTCGGCGCGCATACTGGGTATCGGCATCGACGAGGACGCCGCGCTCGAGCTCGCGTCACGTTCACGCGGCACGCCGCGCGTTGCAAACCGTCTGCTGCGCCGCATCCGCGATTTTGCGGAGGTAGACGGCACGGGTGTCATCACGCTTTCCATCGCGCGCTACGGGCTGGAACGGCTTGAGGTGGACGAAATCGGTTTGGACGGCGTGGATAAGGCGATACTGGAAACGATCATCTGTAAGTTCAGCGGCGGCCCCGTGGGGCTCGATACGCTGTGCGCCGCGACCAATGAGGAGAGCATCACGATTGAAGACGTGTACGAGCCGTATTTGATTCAACTCGGCTTTATCAATAAGACGCCGCGCGGCCGCGTCGCGACACAGCTCGCTTACGCGCACATGGGCTTTCCCTTAGGCGGCGATACGCAGCAGATGAAGCTTGGGATACCGGAGGAATGATTGAAGACCAGCGACTTTTATTACGAGCTGGACGAGCGTCTCATCGCGCAGACGCCGCTCGCACAGCGCGACGCTTCGCGCTTGCTCGTTTACGACCGGCGCACCGATGAGACGGCGCACCGGGTTTTCACCGACATCACGGAATACCTGCGCGCGGGCGACGTGCTCGTGATCAACGACACCAAGGTGCTGCCCGCACGTCTTTTCGGCATAAAGCAGGGCACGCAGCGCGTCTGCGAATTCCTGCTGCTGCGGCGGCTCTCCTTGACCGATTGGGAAGTGATACTAAAGCCGGGCAAAAAGCTGCGCGTCGGCGACACCGTCGTGTTCTCCGATAAGCTCTCGGCTACGATACAGGCCAAAAAGGAGGACGGCGTTACAGAGGTGTCCTTCACCTGCGGCGGCGTGTTTGAGGAGGTGCTGGACGCGCTCGGCGAAATGCCGCTGCCACCCTACATTCACGAGAAGCTGGCGGATCAATCGCGCTACCAGACGGTGTACGCGCGCGAGCAAGGCAGCGCCGCCGCACCCACCGCGGGGCTGCACTTCACGCCCGAGCTGCTGCAACGGATTGAGGGTTTGGGCGTCTCCATCGCGCGGCTGACGCTGCACGTGGGACTCGGCACGTTCCGCCCCGTCAAATCGGATGATGTGGAAGGCCACATCATGCACTCCGAATACTACTGCGTGACGGATGAAGCAGCAGCGGCAATCAACGCGGCGCGGCCGCGCGGCGGGCGCATCGTCGCGGTGGGCACGACGAGCGTGCGTACATTGGAATCCACATCGGACGAAAGCGGCATCGTACACGCGCGCAGCGGTGAAACCAACATATTCATCACGCCGGGCTACCGCTTCAAAGCGATGGATATGCTGATCACGAACTTTCATCTGCCCGAATCGACGCTGATCATGCTCGTTTCGGCTTTTGCCGGACGAGAGCGCACACTTAAGCTGTACAAACAGGCGACAGAACTGCGCTACCGCTTCTTCAGCTTCGGCGACGCGATGCTGATATTATGACGGAGGGATTATGGCTTTCGGATTTACGATAAACACCAAATGCAAGGATACGCGCGCGCGCACGGGGCAATTGGACACGCCGCACGGCAGCGTACAAACGCCCGTGTTCATGCCCGTGGGCACACAGGCCACCGTAAAATCGCTGACGCCGGAGCAAATAAGGGATACGGGCGCGGAGATACTGCTTTCCAACACGTACCACCTGTATCTGCGCCCCGGACACGGGATCGTGCGCGAGGCGGGCGGGCTGCACCGCTTCATGCAATGGGACAGGCCGATACTCACCGACAGCGGCGGATTTCAGGTGTTCTCGCTCGGCGACCTTCGCAAAATCACCGAAGAAGGCGCGCTGTTCTCGTCTCACCTCGACGGCTCGCGCCACATGTTCAGCCCGGAGCGCGTGATGGAGATCGAACAGGCGCTCGGCGCGGATATCATCATGGCGTTCGACGAATGCACCGCGCTGCCCGCCGACTACAATACCGTCGCCGCCGCGATGGAACGCACGCACCGCTGGGCGCAGCGCTGCAAGGACGCCAAGACACGCGACGACCAAGCGCTGTTCGGCATCGTGCAGGGCGGTACCTACGCCGATCTGCGGCGCGAGAGCGCGCTCTCCATCGCCTCCATGAACTTTCCGGGCAACGCCATCGGCGGGCTTTCCGTGGGCGAACCCAAGCCCGATATGTACGCGATGCTCGATATCGTGACGCCGCTGCTGCCCGAGGACAAACCGCGCTACCTCATGGGTGTGGGCAGCTTCGACTGCATCGTGGAGGGCGTCGCGCGCGGCGTGGACATGTTCGACTGCGTAATGCAGACGCGCATTGCGAGAAACGGCTCCGCGCTCACGCGAACGGGCAAGCTCGCGATGCGCAACGCGAAGTACGCGCGCGATTTTTCGCCTCTCGAAGACAGCTGCGATTGCTACGCGTGCCGTAATTTCACGCGCGCGTATATCCGCCATCTGATCATCGCGGGCGAAATGCTGGGCGCGACGCTGCTCTCCATCCACAACATCCGCGCAACGGTTCTTCTCATTAAGGAAATCAGCGCATCTATTGAAAAAGGATGCTTTTCCGCCTTCAGAAATGAATTTTTTAAGAATTATCGGGGATAATGATAAAAAACAGTTGATTATTGTTTAATATTCATATAGTATATTTTTTCAGATAAAAAAAAAGGACGGTAATATAATGAACAGTAATATCGGTGAGTGGTTCACAACTTTTTTTGCTCAATATGGTTTATATATTATATTGATACTCGGCATGATTTTGTTCATGTGGTATTCCAGCCGCAAGCGTAAAAAACAGCAAAAACAGTATCAGGAGTTTATGGACAGCCTGCAGCCCGGCAAGAAGATCAAGACCATCGGCGGCATGTACGGCAGGATCGCGGCTGTCAAGGACGAACTCGTGATCGTCGAGATGGAGCCTGACAGGGTGAAATTATTGTTTTCCAAGAAGGCCATTTCAATCGACGATGAATCCGAAGCCGAGGAAAAGACGATCGAAGAGAACAAGTAACGTCCAAAAAAGGCCGAATGGCCTTTTTTATTTTTCCCTCAGCAGCTTATTCAGCAGCGCTTTGTCGGGCATCACATAGGCTGTCCTGTATCCTTCGTACACCACCATGCCGGGCTTCGCGCCGTTTGGCTTGCGCACGTTGGCGCGCGGCGCGTAATCCACCGCGACCTTGGATGAAGCCGAGGCTTTGGAAAGCGTCGCGGCAATCACCGCTGCCTCAAGGAGCGTGCGTTCCGGCGCCTCCCCCTTTACGCCCGTAATCACAACATGCGAGCCCGGGATATCCTTCGCGTGAAGCCAGATGTCGTCCGGCTGCGCCATGCGCATCGTGAGCTCGTCATTCTGGCGGTTGTTTTTACCCGCAAAGAACGTAACGCCATCCGAGGATACGAACCGGTGCGGAGATGAAGGTTTCTCCGTGGGACGCGCGGGAGCAGCGGACGCGGCTTTGATATACCCCGCTCGCGACAGCTCATATTCCACTTCGAAAAGCTCAGCCAGCGTTTCGCACACGGCAAGCGACGCCTGTACGCTTTCGAGGAACGCGATGCTCTCCTGCGTATTGCGCATGCGCTCCGCCGCCATATCCATGCTGCTTTTAAGCTTATTGTACTTTTTATAATATTTCTGCGCGTTGGCCGAGGGCGAAAGGCGTTCGTCCAATGGCACCGCCACGTCCTCCCCCGTCACAAAATCCCGCGCAGTGAAACCGCTTTGCCCGCGTTTGATGCAGTAGATATTCGCCGTAACGAGGTCGCCGAAGGTTTTCAGCTGCTCTGCCCGTTTTGCCTGCTCCACGGCGAAAAGCTGCTTTTCGAGCAGCGAACCCAGCTTTTCGAGCAGCTTATCCGCGACGCGCCCCAAGGCCTGCCGCTTGCGCTCGAACAAAGCGATCTCACGCAGGCGGTAATAGAAGCCGTCGATCATTTCGTTGACGCTGCTGTATCGTTCAGCCTTCTCCGCTGAAACGCTGGCATATGGCATGGGCGCGAAAAAGAAAGGCACGCCCTCGCGGCTGTACATCACCGGCTGCGGCGTTTGCGCAAACAGCGCCTTCACCACGTCCGTGACGCGCTCTGCCTCCTTGGGCTGTGGTTCATACCCCTGCGGCATGTAGCGGAAAAGTATCTCGTCGGCGGTCTGCGACGATATGCCCTGCAGCACCTGTGAAAGCCAGCCGCGCATGCCTTTGCCGCGCCGCTGCCCCAGCACCTCGGTGAGCGTCGCGCGTGATACCGTCATGGGGTTGAGCTTATCCGACAGCGGCGGCTCGTAGCTAAGGCCGGGCAGCACGCTTCTCACGCGGCTCTGCGCCTCCGTCACGTGGCGCAGGCTGTCCATGATCACGCCGCGCTCGTCCAGCAGCATCACGTTGGAATACTTGCCCATGAGCTCCGCGACGAGCGTCATGTTCTTCGCAAGGCCAAGTTCGTCCTTTGTTTCAAGCGATATCGTAACGACGCGTTCCAGCCCCGTCTGAACGACATCCGTGATCTTTGCGCTTGTCAGATGTTTGCGCAGGAACATGCAGAACATCGGCGGCGCTTTGGGGTTCTCGTACTTTTGCTGCGTGATGTGCATACGCGAATCCGCCGCGCCCGCGCTGATTAACAGGCGCGGGTTTTTGCCCGGCGCGCGCAATGCCAATACGATCGTATCGGGCTGTGGCTGGTGCACCTTATCCACCTTGCAGCCCGTGATCTCCTCTTTGATTTCCTTCACCGCG
>CAYNFL010000149.1:0-4930 GCA_964396465.1 uncultured Christensenellaceae bacterium | reverse complement strand
GTTTTAGATCCGATGCCCGGCAGCTTGGAGAAATGCAGTATCAGCCGCTGCAGCGGCTCGATGATGTTAGCCACGCTTAGAACCCCGGAAAGCTCATGCCGCCCGTGATGCCGCTCATGCGTTCCTGCATCATTTCGTCGGCCTTGGCCAGCGCTTCGTTGACTGCCGCCGTTACGAGGTCTTCAAGCATCTCCATATCGTCCAAATCCACCGCGTCGGGCGATATCTTGACGCTGAGTATCTTCTTCGCGCCCGTCGCGCGCACGGTTACCGCACCGCCGCCCGCCGTGGCTTCTACCTCGGACGCCTCGACCTCGGCCTGCGCCGCGGCCATGTCCGCCTGCATCTTCTGGGCTTTGGCAATCATGGAGCCCATGCCGCCTCCCATGCCGCCACCGCCTCCGCCGAATGAAGGCCTCTTTGCCATATCAGTCTCCTCCTTCAGATTTCCTCAATATCTTCGCCGAAAAGCGTTTGGGGCGAAACGCCCCCCGCTTCACGTTTTTTTTGTGTGATGGATACCGCAAGCGGCCTGCCCGCCGCTGCCTCTACGGCCTTCGCCAGCGCTTCATGCGCGGCTTCCTGCTTTAAGAATTCCGCCGGCATCTCATTGTCTTCAAATATTACCTCGAGCTTATCGCCCGCAAGCGCAGCGCGGGCTGCTTTTTTGGCGTGCGCATAAATTGAATAGTCGTCTGCTTTCAGTCTGCCCAGCGCGTTTTCCCACAGCGCCGTTGCGGAGGCATACTGCGCTGCCGGTTTTACTGCCGCAGGTTTCGGGGCCTTCGGTTTCTCCGCTTTTATTCCGGCGGGCTTTGCCTCGGCCGCTTCCGGAACTGCCGCCGGTATTCCGCGCGCTTCAAGCGCCGCAAGCCGCGCCTCCAGCTTTTCGATGCGGACCGCGCCGGGTGATGCTGCGTCGTCTTCGGGCGCCATCAGCGCCATCACCGCCGTTTCAAGCACGATGTCGGCTCGCAGATTTTGGCGCATCTCGTACTCTTTTTGCAGCAGTATGTCGAGCGCGCGCACGCATGCGGCTTTGCCGTAAGCTTTTGCGAGCTCCGTAAACGGCGCGTCCGCTTCCTCTGCCGCTGCGCCCGCCGATATCCACATCATGCGGCGGAACATGTCCGCGAGATCGTGGATCAGCACGCGCGTATCCGCTCCTGCGCCGATCATATCGCGTAGCGCTTCGAGCGCCTGTCTTTCCTCGTACCGCGCGATGAAGCCCGTGAGCGCAGCCAGAGACTGCGTGTCCCCGCCGCCCAGCGCGGCCGCGACGCTTGCCGCCGTAATCTCGCCGCTGCCCGCACACTGGTCGAGTATCGAGATCGCGTCGCGCATGCCGCCCTCCGCGGCTCTGGCGATTTGCACAAGCGCTTCTTCCTCGAATGTAAAGCCTTCCGCCTTGCATATGCGCTTGAGCAGCCCGATGATATCGCCCTGCGTGATGCGTTTAAAATCGAACCTTTGGCAGCGTGAGCGAATCGTCGCGGGGAGCTTGTGCGGCTCGGTTGTGGCGAGTATGAACAGCACATGCCCCGGCGGTTCCTCCAGCGTCTTTAATAAAGCGTTGAATGCGCCCTTGGAGAGCATATGCACTTCGTCGATAATATATACTTTGTACTTTAAAAACGCGGGCAGCAGCCCCACGCGGCCCAGCAGCTCACGCACGCTGTCCACGCCGTTGTTGGAGGCCGCGTCGATCTCGACGATATCTACCGAGCCGCTGTCCTCGCTGTGCAGGCACGCTTCGCACTGCCCGCAGGGCTCCGCGCCCTTTGGCTCAGCGCAGTTGACCGCGCGCGCAAGAATCTTCGCGAGACTCGTTTTACCCGTGCCGCGCGGCCCCGCGAAAAGGTACGCATGCACGGTGCGGCCCGTTTCAATCTGCGCCGTCAATACTTTGGTGATATGCTCTTGGCCGACCACATCGGCGAACCTGCCCGGCCGCCAGACGCGGTAAAGCGCCCTGTACGCCATGGAAACCCTCCCTAAAAATCAGCGCATATAATATACCATTTTTGCGGGAGCGTGTCTATATCACGGCGTTTGAAACGGGTATATACGAAGCCTGAAAAATGCGCTACAATAAGCTTTAAAAGCGCGCAAGTTCAGCCGGAAATATTTACAACGGTGATGCGCTTTGCGCTTTTGTCATACTTGTGTTATAATCGAAACACAATCGTAAAGATTTGCTGAGGTGAAGCGTTGAAATCCAAGTTCATTGATCCGCGCATGTTCAAGCATATCGACTGGCTGCTGTTCGGCAACATCGTGCTGCTCGTCATGGTCAGCCTCGTGGCGATCGCGAGCGCTTTGTCCGAGCCTTTGGAGGGCGAAACGGGTACGTTCATGGCGGTGATCGGCCAGCTCGATTTAGATTATACCATACTGCAGCTCCAGTGGTTCGGCGTGGGGCTGTTCGCGATGTTTGTCGTGCTGCTGCCCGATTACCACGCGATCGGCGAATATTACAAGTGGATCTATGTCATCATCATCGCGCTGCTCGTCGCGGTGTATTTCCTCGGCAAGGAAGTCAACGGCACCACGGGTTGGTTTCGCATCGGCACGTCGGGCTTCCAACCAAGCGAGGTGGGCAAGGTCGCTATGGTCATCGTGCTCGCGCGCATGATGTCGAACCGCACGCAGGGCAAGGAGGGCGGCATCCGCAAGTTTAAGGATATATTGATTTTAGTCGGCGTATTTGCGCTGCCTGTCGCACTGATCATATTGCAGAAGGACTTCGGCACCGCGATGGTATACCTGTTCACGTTTTTTTCAATGCTGTTTATCGCGCGCACCAGCTGGAAGATCCTCGTCGGCATGTTTGCGTGCGTGGGCGTCGCGGCGCCCGTTACGTGGATACTGCTCGAGGACTGGCAGAAGAACCGTATCTATACGGCTTTGAACATCCCAATACCCGGCATGTCGCCGGAGGAGGTTGAAAAGTATACGTGGCAGTCCGACCTTGCCAAGCAGGCCGCGGGCTCCGGGCAGGTGACCGGCCGCGGGCTGTTCTCCATCGGCGGCGAAAGCGAGCTTTCAAACATCCCCTATAAGCACACGGATTTCATATTCGCCTCGACGACCGAAGCGGCGGGTTTCATCGGCGCGATGGTTGTCATACTGCTGTACTGCCTGCTGCTGTTCCGCACGCTGTACCTTGCGACCAAAGCCAAGGATGATTACGGTACATTGATCATCATGGGCGTGTTCGCGATGACGCTGTTCCACGTATTCGAGAATATCGGCATGAACATCGGCGTAATGCCCATCACGGGCATACCGCTGCCGTTCTTCAGTTACGGCGGCTCTAACCTGTTAACCAACATGATCGCTTTCGGACTCGTGATCAACGTCTCCATGCGGCGCGTGCGATGGTCTTTCGACTGACGGGGAGGAGTCTGCCCATTATTATGGAAAATAGTACCATTGATATCATGCGCAAAAGGGTGTCCGTACGCACCTATGACGCGCGGCCGCTGAGCGGCCGCGACCGGGAAGCGCTGCAAAGCGTGATCGGCACGGTGCAAAACCCGTTTGGTGCGCAAACGCGCTTCGCGCTGCTCAGCACAGACGGTTCTAATGAAAGGATCGGCGAGTACGGTTTCATCCGCGGCGCAAAGCAATATATCGCGGGCTGCGTGAAGCAGGGCGGCATGGATATCGAGGCTTTTGGCTACGCGATGGAGCGCATCGTGCTCGAGGCAACCAATATGGGGCTGGGTACTTGCTGGCTCGGCATATTCAGGCGCGGGCCGTTCGGCGAGGCGATGAAGCCGCAGAGCGAAGCGATGCCCGCAGTTTTAGCCGTGGGTTACTCCGCGAATAAGAAAACGCTTGTAGAGCGCATCACCGCGGCGGGCGCGGGCGCGCGCACGCGCAAAGCCTTTGAAACGCTGTTCTTTGAGGAAGATTTTATTACACCGATGGAGGTTTCAGGCGCGCTTAAAGCATGCTTTGAGATGGTGCGCATCGGCCCGTCGGCCTCCAACCGGCAGCCGTGGCGTGCGGTGCGTCAGGGCGGCGCGGTGCACTTTTACATGGCGGAGGAAAAAAGCTACGCGGGCAATCGGCTGCTGGGTTTTTGCATACAGCGGCTCGATATGGGCATCGCCGCGTGCCACATGGAGCTCGCCGCGAAAGCGCTCGGCTTATCCGGCAGCCTCGCGTTCAGCGATCCGAATCTTGCCGCTCCCAAGGGCTGGCGATACGAATTTACTTGGTGCTAGAGTATATTCTCCCATCTTATGCCGATCATCTCGCGCAGGTGGTTGATGTAGAACATCCCGGAGGATACCTCCGCAAGCGCGTTTACGCGGTCGCCCGCGCGGCAGTAGGTTTCGACGCGCTCCGCCGTCGCGGAAATCACGTCCACCTCTTCATGCTCGTACAGCGCCTCAAGGCGCTGCTTTTCGTTATCCCATTGATCGCTGAAATTTTGTGAGGCTGCCTGCGCGGCGGCGGCGTCGCCCGCTTCCAGCGCGATTTGCACTTGCTTCAGCGCTTCGGTAAGGCGCTCTGCCGCGCCTTCCACATAGAAATACTCCGTAAGCGCCGCGGTGAATATGAGCAAAAGCAGCGCCGCGATCACGATTTTCTTACCCATTGGCGATGCTCCCCGTAAACTGCACGCCGTGGTAGTCCTGCACGAGTGCCTGCCCGGTTTCGTCGCACAGCGCGAGGAATACGTCCTTTACGCGTTTAATGCGGTTTTGGCCGAGCAGCTTTAAAAGGCTGCTCTCATCAAAACCGAGGCGTTTTAGGTTGTCGACCTTCAAATCCCCGTCGATGATGATGTCGTAACAAAAGCCCGGGTTGGGCGGAGAAAGCTGCATATCTTCAGGTGTTACCCCCCGCTTTTCGGGCTTGAGCATCACGCTTAAGTTGCCGTTGGTTTCAAGTACGGCATAGTGCACATCGGCAA
>CAYNFL010000148.1:0-4946 GCA_964396465.1 uncultured Christensenellaceae bacterium | reverse complement strand
GCACTGGTATTGTGCGTCATAATGGCGATAGCGTTCGCAACCTCAGCCCTTGCCTTGGACGCTTCGGTGACATACGAAGGCAATGCCGACAAGTTCGTGTTCCTGCCGGGAAACGACCTGTTTTCAAATTTCAAGGGCGTGATGCCCGGAGATACGCTGGCGCAGCAGATCACCGTCAGGAACGATGCCGCAAGCGGCGTCAATGTGAAAATATATCTACGCGCGGAACCTGTGGACGCGGCAAATACAGCGTTCCTCAAACAGATGGCGCTCAAGGTGGTACAGGAAGGCAATTCCGTGCTGTTTGACGCGGCTGCGGACGGACAGGGCGGCCTTGCTTCCAACGTGTGCCTCGGCACTTTCTATTCAGGCGCGGACATCGACCTGACGGTAACGCTGGCCGTACCCATCGAAACGGGCAACGATTTTCAGGGTAAGACGGGCGCAATCCGCTGGGTATTCAGCGCAGAAGAGATACCGGCGGAATCAACGGAGCCTGAAACGGGAGAGACGGCGGCCGTCTGGGTGCTCGGGGGCCTGTTTGCGCTCAGTGCTGCGGGCCTCATCGCGCTGCGGCTGCTCCGGCACGGAAAAGCAAAAAGCGTGAAAACGCAGCGGGATACGAGCCTGTGAACATATACTGACGAATCAAACAGCCCGACGGAAATGCTTTTTCCGGACGGCTGTTTTTATATGCGGAGGTTGAAATGAAGACATGGATTCGACGGCTGCTTACCGCCCCGCTCGTCGGCGCGCTGCTCTTCAGCGCATACGGCCTAGCCGGAATACTCGCGGAATATGCGCAGGGCGAGGCGTCAAAGCAGGAGGCTGCCGCACGGGCAGTCGTAATCGCGGACGAAGCGCTTCCCGCCGCGGATACGCAAACGGCTGCGCCGGGCACGGCGCCGCCGGAAACGCCGCCGCCGGAAACGCCGCCGATCACGGTAGACTTTGCCGCGCTGCAGTCGGTCAACCCGGAGATTGCGGGCTGGCTCTACTGCGCGGATACGCCGATTAACTATCCCGTAGCGCATACCGATAACAACACGTATTATTTAAACCATCTTTATAATAAAAAATCAAACCGCAACGGAACGCTGTTCATCGACAGCCGCTGCAGCTCGGATTTCTCATGTGCCAATACCGTCATCTATGGGCACCACATGCGAAGCGGCGCGATGTTCGCCTGCCTCGTGGAATACGGCGCGCAGGAATACTACGAGGCGCACCCGGCGATGTATCTGCTTACGCCGGGCGGCAACTACCGGTTCGATATATTCAGCGGATATGTGACGGAGCCGGGCGCGATGCGCTTCTTTAACGTCTCGGGCAGCGAAGCTGCACTCAATGCGTACATCGACGAAATCACGGCGCTTTCGGACTTTTGCGCCAACGCTTCAATCATACCGCAGCAACGCATCGTCACGCTTTCCACGTGTACCTACGACTTTGACGAGGCGCGTTACAGCCTGCACGCGTTTATAACGGAAATCGGGGAATAAAACGTACGCGGCTTGGAACCGCACATCGTCCCGCCGTGCGTTAACGGCAGCCCGAAAAAAAGGGCGGCTCAGCCGAAACCGGAAGCCGCCTTTACATGCTTTGCATGCTGCTGAATTTATTGATTCGCAAGAGCAAGGAATCTATTCTTTCCACTCCATCTCATTCGTATCCCCGATTGTAACCGACACCGGATACTCACTGCCATCGCGCCAAACCGTCAGGCTCATCTCCTCACCGACCCCATGGTTTCCGATCGCCCCGCGCAGCTCCTCAATCGAAATGATCTCTTTGCCGTCCGCTTTGACGATGATATCGTTCACCTGTATCCCCGCGATGGCGGCCGGGCTGCCGTCGGCGATGTACATCACTGCAAGCCCTGCGGGGTTTCCGGTTCCGTTAATATCCGCCGACACTGCCTGAACTTTTACACCGATACCCGGATGCTCGATGTTCTCTCCCCGGATCAGCTTATCGATAATGGGCATGGCCGTATTGATCGGTATCGCAAATCCGATACCCTCGGAGGAAACCGCCTGCCCATACTCATTATATTCGGCAATAAAACTTTTGAGCGTATTGATGCCGACGACTTCGCCCTGCATGTTGATCAGCGGCCCGCCGCTGTTGCCCGGGTTGATCGCCGCGTCGGTCTGAATATATTCCTGCGTATAATAGTTCTCGTTCGTAACCTGCTTTTTTAGGCCGCTGATAATACCGGTGGTTACCGTACCGGAACCCATACCCAGCGCGTTGCCGATCGCGACGACCTCCTCGCCGACCTGAAGATGATCGGAATCTCCCGGCGCAAACGCGGAGAGCCCTTTCGCATCGATCTTGATGACAGCGAGATCCGTCGTATCGTCATATCCGACAGGCGTTGCTTTATATTCGGTATCATCGCTTGTTTTGACGATGATGTCAAAGCTCCCCCCTTCTGAAATCACATGATAATTGGTGACGATATAACCGTCGCGTGTAACGATAATCCCCGTTCCCTGCGGATCGTACTCGTCCGCCGCGCTCGGGTCGTCGATGCGCACGGCCACCACCGACGGGCCGACCGCCTCGACGATCTGTATCACCGGGCTGTCGCTTTCGCCAATCACCGGTTTATCCCCGCCGATCTGCGGGTTGTCGGTCGTGAGCGAATCGTCGGGCTGAATCGCCGCCTGCTCCGTCTGCTGCGTCTCCGGCAAAGTGGCGGCCGGAGACGGCGGCACCGCACCCTGCTGCGCTTTATTTCCGTTGATGTTGGGAATCAGGTATACGCCCAGCGCACAGCCTATGATGAGGCACAGCACCATGATAATGGCGAACAGCGTACGCCGCAGGCCCTTCCTTTCCGGCGGTTTGCCGCCGCTCGGCGCGCCGTATGGATTATACGGGTTATAATAGTAGCCTCCCGGCTGCTGATCCGCACCGTAACGGTACGTATACTGGCTGTTCTCTCCGCCCCTGTAATCGTCAGGTCCCATAGTTCCCTCCACCCTTCCAACAATCTCTGGTTCAATTGTAAACTGCGAGTTTGAACAAAATATAACCAATGCGTAAACAATGCGTTACGCAGCGCTATCGTTTTTTTTCAGGGAAAGACCTCGTCAGCGTAAACGTGAACACCGTCTCGTCCGCTTCGGATTTCATCCATATTTTTTCCCCGTGCTGCGCGACAATGCGCTTTACAAGATGAAGCCCGATGCCCGCGCCCGGCTTGCTGCGGCTGTGCGATTTATCCACCTTGTAAAAACGCTCGAATATATTCGCCTGATCCTCCTCCGGTACGCCCTCGCCGGTATCCAATATGCTTACGAGTATTTTAGTGCCCTCCGTTTCCGTACGGATACGCAATTTCCCGCCGTCAAACGCGAACTTGACGGCATTGTCGATGAGGTTCGTGATCACCTGAGAAATGCGATCCTCATCCGCCCATACCATTGTCTTTCCTTTATCCAGATGGATTTCAACGTCCAGCTTTTTATCTTCAATCTGCTGCTCAAACATCAGTATGCAGCGCCTCAGCAGCTCGTTGATGTCGAATTCGGAGAACTCCATCGGAAATTGTCCGGATTCAATCTTGGCGAGGTTTAAAAAGTCGCTGATCATCGCGCTCATGCGCTTGGTCTCGCTGAGCGCGATCTCAAGGTATTTGCACCTGTCCTGCTCCTCTATCGTACCGTCCAGCACGCCCTGGATAAAACCCTGAACCGCGGCCAGCGGTGTGCGCAGTTCGTGCGATACGTTGCCGATGAACGCGTTTCGAAGGCCGTCCTGCAGCTTCAATTCCTCGGCCATCTTGTTGAAAGCGACGGCCAGCTCGCCAATCTCGTCGGAGGTAGCCGGCTTCACGCGAAAATCGAGGTTTCCGCGCGCAAGCTCGCGCGAGGCATGCGAGATGTCCTTTACGGGACGCACGATGTACCTTGCGAGCACGGACACGAGCATCGCCGCGATGGCGACGGAGATCAGCAGCGGGAAGAATACCTGCCGGAATATGGAGCTTATGCCTACGCTCACGTCGCTGACTTCCTTGTGTACCACGAGCGCGCCCGCGAACATGCCGTTGACCTTCAACGGAATCTCAATGGACATGACCGTATTTTTAAAGTATTCGTTCACCGTGGAGACATGCGTCGCCTTGATGCCATCCTCCGCGCACGAATAGAACCACTGAATGATCTCTGTAGAAGATTGGACTTCAACGCTGCTCTTATGAGCCGGATCGACCATTTCATATACCATACCCATTTTGACGATCCAGATCACCGTGCCCTCGGTTTTCGCCTTTTCATACATTCTTGAGCGCAGCTCGTCGATAGAAATTACGCCGTTGTAACAATCCTCGTACCATTCATTGATCTCCTGAGCATCCAGAATCATGGTGTTCATCTGCGAATTTAAGAAAGCGTCCTTGAGGCTTTTAAAAAATATGCCGCCCACAAGCGTAAACGCGATCACAATGATGAGCAGGTACACCGACAGCATGCGCCAAAACAGAGATCTTTTCATCAACGAACCTCGAATTTATACCCCACGCCCCATACGGTTTTAATCTCCCACGGGTTGCTTTCGTCGTAAAGCTTCTTCCGCAAGCGCTTGATGTGTACGTCTACCGTGCGCGAATCGCCGAAGAATTCAAAATCCCATACCTGCTGCAGCAGCTGTTCGCGCGTGAACACCTTGTTGGGATGCGACGCGAGAAAGTATAACAGTTCGATCTCCTTGGGCGGCATTTCGACGACATCGCCGCGGTACAGCACCGTATAATTGGAGATGTTGATGTTCAGCCCTTCGTACGCAATCTCCTTTTCCTCTTCCTCCTGCTTGCCCGCACGGCGCGACACCGCCTTGACTCTGGCGATGAACTCCTTGGGATCGAACGGCTTTACGATATAGTCGTCCGCACCGAGTTCGAGCCCCAGCACCTTGTCGAACGTCTCGCCCTTGGC
>CAYNFL010000147.1:0-4960 GCA_964396465.1 uncultured Christensenellaceae bacterium | reverse complement strand
AAGCGCCTTGATCTGCGCTTCCAGCCGCTGATCCTCTGCGGATTTTATGTAGGAGGATTCATTCAAGTACCCGGTTTCTATGAGTTGCGCCCTTTGGCCATCGCTCAGCGTGCCGAGTATGCCGTCCCGCACAGCCTGGGTCGTCACCATGGTGACGTACGAAAGGCTGCCCGTCATTACGCCCATCGGGCGCTCGTCTGTAACTGCGCCGAGCGTGATTTCAACGCTCTCGCCCTGCGCGTTTCCAATGTCGCCCGCGGTGAACGCAAGCGCATCTCCCGTGCGCACATTGAGTACGTCGCCCGCGAGCTTTTTCACATTGTTTTCCCCGGCGGGTACATACCCTTGGCCGTAATTGACGAGTATCGCCGCGGGTTGCTGCACGTCCGCAAAGCGATCCGCGCTGACGCCGAGCGTTTTCGCGTAGGAGGCAAAGCTTTGATCGTCGAGCGCGACGAGCCTGATTACGATGTCTTCATCCGCCTCCGATCCGGCGCTGTATCGGTATTCTTTGGCAGCGCTGCTCAGGCGGCTGTCATCCGGTACGGTAAAGCCGGCAATGCCCGATACCTCCGCAAATTCGTCCACGGTATCCAATGCCGCGATATCGCTGTTTAAGCCCTCGCGCTGCGCATCGGAGAGACCCGCGTACTGCACCATGATATCGAAGTTGTACCCGTCTTCCGCCGCGCCCGCGATGGACTGTGTAGTCATTGTAAAGGAGGATACCGTGAGGAACAGCACGAGCGATATCACGAGCGAGACCACCGTCGCACGGTACTTTTTGCGGCTGCGCTTCAAGTTTTTCAGCGCGATCTCCGCTTCAAAACCGAACAGAGAGCGCGTGAGGCGCGATGTTTTCACGCTTCGGCGCGTGAGGCGAACCTCCCGCGTTTGCCTGATCGCGTCGATGGGCATGATCTTTGAAGCCCGGCGCGCGGGCCGGTATACCGACACAAATATCGTCACGACCGAGAACACAATGGCAATGATGATCGCCGCGGGCGGCACGGCCAGCGTGAGTTTTATGTCCGCCGGCATGTTGATGAAGCTGTCCAGAAGCGGCTGTATCGCGGCCAGTGTGACGCCGATGCCAAATATCCCCGCGAGTATGCCAACTGGTATGCCGATGATGCCGACGAAAAACCCTTCAAAGTAGACGCTGGCGCGCTTCTGCCGCTTTGTGGCGCCCACGCTGGCAAGCAGGCCAAGCTGGCGCGAGCGCTCCGATACCGACATCGCAAACGCGTTATAGATCAGCGACACCGATGCGATCACGATGATCAATATGAGCACGATCATGAAGCCCTGTAAGAAGTAGTATACATTATCCCACGGCACCACGCCGTAGTAGCGCAGCAGTTCGTCGTTGAACACGACGCCCGCTTCGCTGTCACCTACGCTGGATGCCAGCGCGCCAATGTCGTCGTAGACGGCACGCGTCACAGCGGATACGGTAAAATATACGTCCACACGGTCGGCAGGCGCGAGGCTGGATTCGTCGAGGTATCCCAAAATACCGTAACCCGCCGACCAGCTTTGCTCAAAGCCGGGGGGATCCATCGCGCCTACGATGGTCAGCGTCACCGAGCCTTTCGGCGCGAACGTGGGGGAGGCGACCACGTTGCCCGCCTCGTCATACAAGTCGGACAGAAAGCCGTTATCCTCCAAAGGCATGCCCTCGGCGGTAACGATGTCGCCCATGTTCAGCGTGATCGTATCGCCGATGGCATAGCCAAGATCGCTGCCTTCCAGCAGGCTTTTGGATATCAGCACTTCACCTGACATTTGCGGCAGCCGTCCTTCCGCAAGCCGGATTGACATCTGGCTGAAACCCTTCGCGCTGTATTCGCGCATATATAAATACTGCTTGGAATCGTTCTCCGAATCCGGTATCTGCGCGTACCCGACGACGCGGCTGACTATCGCTTCGTCCACCTTGTCGCTTTTTATAATCGTATCAAGGTTCTGCGCTTGGATGTTTTGCACCTCTGCATGCCACTCGCCGTAATCCGCGATGGTTCCCTGCTGCAGGTAGTTCATAAAGGAATACAGCAGCGCGGCCACGGCGGTGATCATCGCGACCGAAATGACGACGCCGAGTATGGTCACGATCGTGCGCTTTTTGTTGCGTTTCAGGCTGCGCAGCGTGAAGCTTCTCATTACGTTCATTTGCGCATCACCTCATCGCGCACGATGCGCCCGTCCTCGAGCCCGATGATGCGGTCGGCCTGCAGCGCGATATCCATATCGTGCGTGATGAGTATCAGCGTCTGGCCGAATTTCTGGTTGGAAAGGCGCAGCAGTGCCATGATCTCCGCGCCGTTTTTGCTGTCGAGGTTGCCCGTGGGCTCGTCGGCGAGCATTAACGCGGGGCTGGAAATGAGCGCGCGGCCGATGGACACGCGCTGCTGCTGCCCGCCCGAAAGCTGGTTCGGCAGGTGATGGCGGCGGTCGGAAAGGTTCAGCATGGCAAGCAGCTCACCCAGCTGCGCGTTGTCGCTCTTGCGTCCGTCGAGCAGCAGCGGCAGCGTGATGTTCTCCTCCACGTCCAGCACGGGGATGAGGTTGTAGAACTGGTAGATGAGGCCGACCTGCCGGCGCCTAAATATCGCGAGGCGGCTCTCGTCGAGCGCGTAGATATCCGTGCCGTCCACATAGACCTTGCCCGAGGTGGGCCTGTCTACGCCGCCGATGATGTGCAGCAGCGTCGATTTGCCGGAGCCCGATGCCCCTACGATGGCGACGAACTCGCCCTTGCGCACGCTTAAATGTATGTTATCCAGCGCCTTTACCGCTGATTCGCCGCTGCCGTAGGTTTTGTTTAAATTTTCGATTTTGAGGATTTCCATTTGATTCTCCTTTTTCCTTGATGCTGCTATGATAACCGGCGAAAGTGACGCGGCGGTGAATATTACCGTGACGATATTGTCATTTGGGCAATCTCAGCGTGAATACGCTGCCGCGCGCGGACGAAGCCGCGGTGATGCTGCCGCCCTGCTCCTGCACGATGGCGGCGGCCATCGCAAGGCCGATGCCCGCGCTGTCGTCCGAGGCGTTTTTGCCGCGGTAGAAGCGGCTGAATATGTGCGGCAGGTCGGCGCTGTCGATGCCCGGCCCGGTGTCGGCGACGCGTATTTGCGTATACAACGGGTTTTCCTCGCACGAGACGGATATGGTTCCGCCCTCGGGCGCATGCTCCACGCAGTTTTTTAATATGTTGAGCAGCGCTTCCGCTGTCCAGTTCTCGTCGCATGCGATCATCGCATCGCCCGCTTCAATGCCGATCGTCTGGTTTTTAAGCTCTGCCGGAATCAGCAGCGGCGCGCAAGCGCGCTCAATCAAGCCTTGTACCGGTGTCCGGCGCGTATTGAACTTCACGGTTTTGGCATCGAGCCGCGACATCTTAAGCAGCGACGAAACGAGCCATTGCAGCCGCTCGATTTGCAGCCGCATGCGGCTGGTAAACACTTGCCGCTTGTCATCCGGCAGCTTTTTATCGCACAGCAAATCGGTCATGATGAGCATGGATGTGAGCGGTGTTTTGAGCTGGTGCGATATGTCGGAAAGCGCATCCGCAAGCGTTTCCTTTTCGCGCTGCAGCATATCGCCGCGCTCGCGCAGCGCGACCGTCACCTTGTAAATCTCGCTCTTGAGTATCGATAGCTCGCCCTCGGCGTTATCGCGCACGTCGAGCGCGTAGTCTCCGCTGTTGATGCGTTTTAAGTACGCGCACAGGCGCTTGATCTGGACATACCGCTGCCACGTGAATACCAGCGTCAGTATGATCAAAAGCAGCGAGCAGGCCGCCGCCGTAATGCCCGCGGTGATTGAGATGAGGAAGCCGACAGATGTAAGACCGACGCCCGCGAAAAGCATGGCGATGATAAAGTTACGGAATTCCTTATTGCGCATGGGGCTCACCCGCTTTATAGCCAAGGCCGCGCACCGTGTGGATCAGCTTAGGGATGCCCGGGTCGTCCTCGATCTTCTCGCGTAGGCGCTTGATGTATACCGATAGCGTGTTGTCCGTCACGAAATCGCCCGCGATGTCCCAAATGCCCTCCAGCAGCTGCGAGCGTGAAAGCAATTGCCCCGGATGTGTCGCGAGCGTTAACAGCAGCCGGTATTCGAGCGCAGTTAAAAGCACCTCCGCGCCGTTTTTCGTCACCTTGGCCTGCCGCGTATTGATGAGTACGGGGCCAAGCTTAAGCTCGTCGCGGTTTTCCTCCGTTTTTTCGGCGCGGCGCAGCACCGTGCGCAATCGCGATAGCAGCTCGCGAATGCGGAACGGCTTGGTGATGTAGTCATCCGCGCCCATGTCAAGACCCATTACGATGTTGACCTCCTCGTCGCACGCGGTTAAAAACACGACGGGCGTATCGCTCTTTTCGCGGATGGCGCGGCAGATATCGTAGCCGCTGCCGTCGGGCAGCGAGAGGTCGAGCAGCGCGAGATCGAAAGGCGACGATAACGCCTGCCCCGCCTGCGCCGCGGTATAACAAACCGTTACGCCGTAGCCTTCCTGCCGCAGCGTGTATTCAAGCCCCATCACGATGGTTTTGTCGTCTTCGACGAGCAGTATTTGTTTCATTTCATCACCCGCTTTATTATAGTCTCTGCGAAATATTTTTGCATGACGGAATTGTCATTCGGGTATCTTTACAAAGCGCTTTGTTTGATTGATATTGACGGTTATGGTATGATGAATACTACCGAAAAAAGACTAAACGATTGGGGATGAATGATATGGCGGAACAAGTAAAGCTGACGCGCAAACAGAATGTCATACAGTTTTTCAAATTCACCTTTTTTTCGATATCCGCGGGGATCATACAGTTTGGCAGTTTTACGCTGATGAACGAACTGATTGATTGGAAAAAGATCATCCCCGGTATGGCTTCGTGGCCGCAGACGTTTCAAAGCGAATACGGCCCGAGTTATTTCATCGCACTGGTGC
>CAYNFL010000146.1:4757-4996 GCA_964396465.1 uncultured Christensenellaceae bacterium | reverse complement strand
GTTTTAAGCGCAGGCGGCAAGCACGGTCTTTTTTTGGTGCTGTTTCATATGCTAGTATTGCGAGGTGATAACATGACAAGGTTCTCCAAGCTGAGGCAGAAGGAAGTGGTTAACGTTCAAGACGGAGCGCGCCTCGGTTTTATTTGCGATTTGATCGTAGATCCGTGTACGGGTAAGATATGCGGCATCGTCGTGCCCGGCCCGTCAAGGTTTTCATTCTTGTTCCGCGGCGAACGGGA
>CAYNFL010000146.1:0-4747 GCA_964396465.1 uncultured Christensenellaceae bacterium | reverse complement strand
CGAATTATCAGGATTAATTTGTATTTTTAACGCCATGTGTGGTATAATGCTCCTAAAGGTTGTACGGGGGTGGGGTATGAAGTGCGTATATTGCGGATATCCTGAAAGCAAGGTAGTGGATTCGAGGCCGACGGACGAAGGAAGCTCGATCCGGCGCCGCAGAGAATGCCTGTCCTGTAAAAAGCGGTTTACCACGTATGAAAAGATCGATAGTTTGCCGCTCTTGGTCGTAAAGAAGGATGGCGAACGCGAACCGTTCGATTCGGATAAGATCAAGATCGGTGTCATCAAAGCATGCGAAAAGCGGCCTGTCCCAATGCACGATATTGAAGAGCTCGTTGCCAACGTTGAAAAGAACATATTCAATTCGCTTCGTCAGGAGATTACGTCGAATGAGATCGGCGAACTCGTGATGCTGGGATTAAAGGATCTCGATGATGTCGCATACGTTCGTTTCGCTTCCGTATATAAAGAGTTTAAAGACGTAGATACGTTTATGAAGGAGTTGCAAAGATTATTGGCGGAGAAATAAACGAAATACGCCAAGGGTTTACGCTCAATGAAAAAGGCGGCGTGCAATTTCTGACGATACCGTCCTTTGTTGAGGCGGGCGGCATTATCTGTGCGTTCTCCGCGCGCACAGGCGGCGTAAGCCCGCAACCGTACAATACGCTTAATTTCAGCCGGAAGCGTGAACAAAGCGAAAAGAATTTCACGGAGAATTCACGGCGTTTTTCATTCGCAGCGGGTTTTGACTATGGCAGCGCCGTCTGTATCCATTACGCGCACAGCGCCAGTTTGTACCGAGCAAGGCGCAGCGACGCCGGATGCGGCGTGGTACGCGGCAATGTGCCGCAAATCTGCGACGGGCTGTATACGGATACACAAGGGCTGCCGATACTCTCGTTCCACGCGGACTGCGCAGCGCTTTTTTTCTACGATGCTGAAAAGCGCGCAGCCGCGATATGCCACGCGGGGTGGAAAGGCACGTCACAGCATATCGCGAAAAACGCGGTGGAAGCCCTCAAATCGCTGGGATGCGAGGCGGACAATATTATCGCTGCGGTCGGGCCGTGCATCGGCGCGGAAAATTATGAGGTGGGGTACGACGTTGCCAAAATATTTTTGAATGAGTTCGGCGAAACGGTCGTGCGGCAAAATAACGGGTTTTATCATGTCGATTTGGCGTCAGCCTGCGCGCTGGATATGATAAAAAGCGGTATAGTACCGCAGCACATCACCATTTCAGGGCTGTGTACGTATGAGAGAGAGGACCTGTTTTTTTCCCACAGGCGCGATGAAGGGCGTACAGGCGCAATGGCAGCCGTATTGGAATTAATCTGAGCCGGCTAAATAATACAGGAATCGGCATAGCAAAGTGGGTGCGGGTTCCGGGTTTGAAATTACACTGCCGGCCGGCAAGCGGGACATTTAGAAGAATTTAGACGCGAGTACTTGCGCTTTGATTTTATTTGTGGTAAGATGGCTTATAAGGAAAACGGTTTGATGTGAGAGTGGGTCAGTTCCCACTCTTTTCAATTAGAAACCTCCTTTAAGACATTTTGGAAACTGACTTGGGAAGGTGTCGATATTTCTAAAAAAATCGAAATGGCGGTGGAAGCCGCTGTGATGCCGATTATCACGGATAATGGCTACGAATATGTAGGTACGGAAGTTAAAAAGACGCCGGATTCGGTGGAACTCATCATCTATATCGACAGCAAAAACGGCGTGGGATTGGATGACTGCGAGAAAATCAGCCGTCTGATCGACCCTGTAATCGAAGCGCAAGACCCACTCAACGTTCCGTATTTTTTGTGTGTATCATCGCCCGGGCTTGACCGCCCGCTGAAAAACGCGCGGGATTTTGAGCGCAGTATCGGTAAAAAGATCGATATCCGGATGTATCGCGCTATTGATAAGGAAAAGGACTTTACGGGCGAACTAAAAGCGTACGATGATAACGGATTCATCGCCGAGGTCGGAGGGAAAGAACGAACTTTTCTTTTTGCCGATACGGCACTTGTCAGGCTTCATGTTGATTTTTAGATTGGAGGAAGCGAATGAATAACGAGTTTATCAGCGCACTGGCAGCGCTGGAAAAAGAAAAGGGAATTGACAAACAGGTGCTGATTGACGCGATCGAGAACGCGCTTGTTTCAGCATATAAGAAAAATTACGGCGCCTCACAGGAGGTTCGCGTGCAGGTGGATCCGGATACCGGCGCTTTCCGTGTGTTTGCCCAAAAGACGGTCGTGGATGAAGTAACGGATGACGCAAGCGAGATTTCTGTGAGCGATGCGCGCAAAATAAACGTCGCGTATGAGCCGGGCGACGTGCTGGAAACCGAAGTGACGCCCGGGACGTTCGGACGGATTGCGGCGCAGACAGCAAAACAGGTCGTCGTGCACAGGCTGCGCGAGGCGGAGCGCGGTGTAATATTCGACAAATTTATCGAGCGCGAGGGCGAGATTGTAAGCGCGGTGATCCACCGCGTGGACAAAGGCAGTGTATTGCTGGAACTCGACGGTGCGGAAGGCATCATGCCCGCAGGCGAGTGCATCCCCGGCGAGCGCTACAGCATCAACGATCATATCCGCGTATATGTGATGGAGGTGCGAAAAACCACCAAAGGGCCGCAGATCGTGGTTTCAAGGACACATCCCGGGCTTTTGAAGCGCTTGTTCGAAATCGAAGTACCCGAGATCATGCAAAATATCGTGCATATCAGGAGCATCGCGCGCGAGGCAGGCTCGCGCACCAAGATCGCGGTGAGTTCTGAAGACGAAAACGTCGATCCGGTGGGTTCGTGCGTCGGGCAGAAGGGAAGCCGCATCGATCGCATCGTATCCGAGATTGGCAACGAAAAGATCGATGTGATTCCGTGGAGTCCGGATCCGATCGAGTTTATCGCGAATTCGCTACGCCCGGCAAAGGTGCTCATGGTGCAGATCAACGAAGACGAAAAAGCGGCGAAGGTGATCGTACCCGACTACCAGCTGTCATTGGCGATCGGGCGCGAAGGGCAGAACGCGCGCCTTGCCGCCAAACTCACAGGCTGGAAGATCGATATCAAGAGTCAGACACAGATCGAACAGGTGCTGTTCAAGGATCAGGAGGGCGAATCGCAGGAAGAGGACGGGTTGGAGCTCGACGATTTATTTGACGGCGATTACGAGCCTGACGAAACGGAAGAATAACCGGAAAGGGTGTTGGCGTTGAAGACGAAGAAAGCGCCTGTACGCATGTGCGTGGCATGCCGCGAGGGGCGCCTTAAAAAGGAGCTTGTCCGTGTGGTCGCCTCCGAGCAGGGGCTTGTTCCGGACGAGACGGGCAAGGCGCACGGGCGCGGCGCGTATATTTGCCCGAATGTAGACTGCCTTAATAAGGCGAAAAAAACAAAAGCGTTCGACAGGATACTGGGAGCGGGATTGGACGAAAATTCGTACAACGCGATTAAAAGGGTGATACTAAGGCGTGGGCTCAAATAGCCTTTCGTACGTTGGCCTCGCGTACCGCGCCGGGCGCGCGCTTGCGGGTACGGAAGCATGCGAAAAGGGAATTAAACGCGCGCAGGTAAAACTGCTGTTGATGCAGCAGGGGCTCTCGGAAGGTACGATGGAGCGATTCATCAAGCTGTGTGGAAAGTACCGCGTGGAGGCAAGAGTTATGGACGGAAAGCAAAGCCTTGGCAGTGCGATTGGAAGGCCGGAGGTTATGCTCGTCGGCGTGACGGATCAGGGGCTTGCCGATACGGCAAGGAATATTATTGATGGTGTCAAAGGGAGTGGGTTGGAATGAGCAAACTGAAGATTATCGACATGAATAAACAGCTGATTTCGCGGTCTACCGACACGGTGGAACGTATGGAAGAACTGCAAAACAGCGTGCAAAGCCATCTGGCTACGCTCAAACGAATCGAGGCTGAGTTGATCCGTATCGCGCGTGCGGAGGCGGAGGAAAACCGGCTGCGCTCCCAATTGGAGGCAGAGCAACTGGCGAAAGCGCAAGCAAGCGAGGCAGAGACTTCCGTGATTCAGGCCGAAGAGCAGATTAAGACCGACAAAAAGGCCAAAGACGGGGAAGCCGCAGAGCCAGCCGAAGCTGTGGAAGCGGTAAAACTGACGCAGGAAAAACCGGGGGCCGCGCAACCTGAAACGATAAAGGAAGAACCGGAACCTAAAAAATCGGAAGCCGTAACAGGAATAAAAGCGCCCGCCAAGAGCGGCGATTTTCAGCGCCCGCAGGGACAGCAGGGGCAGCGCGATTTCCAGCGTCCGCAGGGGCAGCGCGATTTTCAACGTCCGCAAGGGCAGCAGGGGCAGCGCGATTTCCAGCGCGCGCAGGGGCATCAAGGGCAGCGCGATTTTCAGCGCCCGCAAGGGCAGCAAGGGCAGCGCGATTTTCAGCGTCCGCAGGGGCAGCAGGGGCAGCGCGGTTTCCAGCGCCCGCAGGGGCAGCAGGGGCAGCGTGATTTCCAGCGCCCGTTTGGGCAGCAGGGCAGAGGGCCGCAAAGAGACTTCGGCACCGGAGCGCCGGGGCAGCGCCCCGCGGTCGGTACAAGACGCCCCGGGCCGGATATATCTACGCCTGAATTCGTACCGGTTGAAAAGCGAAATGTTGCGGGTAAAAAGCAATACCAGACTACCAACACATACGTAAAAGATGATAAGAACAAAAAATCAAAAAAGGCGCTGCTCAAGGAACAGGGTGTTTTTGACAGCGAAGATGAACGGTATAGAAAAAA
>CAYNFL010000145.1:0-5003 GCA_964396465.1 uncultured Christensenellaceae bacterium | reverse complement strand
AATCCTGATCGAAGAGCATAACAACGGATGGGCCGACATTGCCCGTATACGTCACATTCCCCGTGTAATCCGTAAAATCGGTGTATGCCAACGCATTTCCCGCCATCAGGCATAGCGCCAGCAATATCGTCAAACAAAAAGCAGCGGCTTTCTTCAAAACGCAATATCCCCCATATCGTTTTCCGCCCGCAAAAAGGCCAGAACCAGTATAACAGAATTGTAACATGTTGTACATAGCTTTTGTCAATCCTATCGCAATCAGGCCGTTTCGTGTCGGAAAAACACCGTGCGGCGGTTTTTTTGCAGTATATCAGTATAGAAACGGTTTGTGAACCTTTCACCCGGTTTTTTGCGGTTTTACAACGATCCAGTTTGCAAACCGGAGCGCAGCATGTATAATAAGGTGAATACAGCTTGGGAGAGCGCAGCATGGGATATAAGATGATCGCCCTCGATCTGGACGATACACTATTAGACAGCCGCAGCGAGATACCGGAAAGGGTATCCGCCGCGGTGAAAAAAGCCTCGGCGGCGGGCATTCGCGTCGTGCTCAGCACGGGGCGCATATTAAAAGGAATGCGGCGTTTCTACGACCGGCTGGGGCTGGATACGCTGATGATCACGACGGGCGGCGCGGAGATATACGACAGCGGCGGGCGAACCATATTCTCCCGCCCGGTAGAGCCGCAAGATACAAAGCAGATTCTAAAGCTCGCACAGGAACGCGGCTTTTACGCGCAGGTATATGTAAACGGCGATGTGCTGTACAGGGAGCACAACCAATACTCCGAAAATTATCAACGCGTCAACGGCTTTTCGGGCATCATAACGCCCGGCCTGTATGAGTTGGAAAATATCGTTTCGTCCAAGGTGATATTGCTTTCGGACGCGCAGCGCGTACTCGATTTTCAGCCCGTCGCCATAAAGCTTTTTCCGCAGCTTGCGATCCGGCGCTCCCAGCCGGAGTATCTCGAGTTTTACCATGCGGACGTGAGCAAGGGCGCTGCGATGAAGTTTGTTGCCGCGCATTACGGTATCGATCTGTCCGATGTGGTTGCGATCGGCGACAGCCAGATCGACATTCCGATGATTCAAGCCGCCGGGCTCGGCGTCGCGGTAGAAAACGCGGGCGACGAAATAAAGAAAGCAGCGAATATGATTTGCGCTTCCAACGACGACGGCGGGGTTGCGGACGTGATTGAAAAAATACTGCGGGAGGGCGGCTCATGAAGACAAAGATTAAAATTACCGATCTTGCAAATGAACTTGGGCTTTCCATACTCTTCAAGGGAGATATAGACGAGGTCGATATCAACACCTCCGATTTGAACCGCCCGGGGCTGCAGATGGCGGGGTTCTTCGAATACTTCGCGGTCAACCGCATCCAGCTTTTCGGCATGGTCGAGATGACGTACTTGCAGAACCTCGACCCAGAGCTTAAAAAGGAGCGGCTGGAAAAATACTTCGCGAGCGGCGTGCCGTGCGTGCTGATCGGCCGCAATTTGACGCCGCCGCCCGAGATGATGGAAGCCGCAAAAAAGTACAATACGCCGATATTGATGTCCGGCCTCACGACAACCAAGCTGTCGCACAAGACCACGGTATACCTCGACCGCGTGCTCGCGCCCAGTATCGCACGCCACGCAGGGCTCATCGACGTATACGGCGTGGGCATACTCTTGATGGGAGACTCGGGCGTGGGTAAAAGCGAGACGGCGCTCGAACTTGTCAAGCGCGGCCACCGGCTCGTCGCAGACGACGTCGTGGAGATCATCAAGCTTTCGGACAACCAGCTCATCGGGCAGTCGCCCGAGGTGATACGACACATGATGGAGATCAGAGGCCTTGGTATCATCGACGTGAGGACGCTTTACGGCATCGGCGCGGTGCTCGTCGAGAAGTCGATCGAGCTGGCGGTCAATTTGGAGCTCGGCGATGTGTCCAATATCGACCGGCTCGGCCTTTACGACGATTTCATCACGCTGCTCGGGGTGAAGATCCCCACAATCACGATTCCGGTGCGGCCGGGCCGAAACCTCGCGATCATCGTCGAGGTAGCCGCGATGAACTTCCGCCTAAAGTGCATGGGCCAAGTGACGGCGGACCAGCTTGACAGCCGGCTCTTAAGCATCATCGCGCCGGAATCCGTCAAGGAGGAGTCATGATGATATACGCGGGCATCGATATCGGCGGCAGCGCCATCAAAGCCGCACTCGTGGACGAAAACGGCGCGCTGCTCGTCAAGACGAGCTTTCCCACCGGCGTGGGCCGCCCTTACCCGGAAATCATGCGCGATATTACGGATACGGTCGCTTCGCTCGCATCGCAGCAGGGTATCCGCGTAAGCGATATTAAGGGTGCGGGCATCGGGCTTCCGGGCGTCGCGGTGGACGGCCTCGTTATCGTGCACAACCTGTACTGGTTCGATATCCCGGTCGCCAAAGAATTCAACAAGAATCTCGATATGCCCGTCACGGTGGACAACGACGCGACGGCGGCGGCACTCTACGAATACCGTCTCGGCGCGCTTTCGGGCTGCAGCGTAGGCGTGCTCATTACGCTGGGCACGGGCGTAGGCGGCGGCATCATCATCGGCGGCAAGCCGTTCTCCGGCGCGCACGGCCTCGGCAGCGAGATCGGCCATATCGCGGTCATGCCGAACGGCCTGCAATGCACCTGCGGCAACAAGGGCTGTCTCGAGGCATACGGTACCGCGGGCGCGCTCGTGCGACTGGGGCGCCGCTGCGTGATCGATCGGCCCGAAAGCATGCTGCACCACCTCACAAAGGGAGACCATATGAAGGTGACGCCGCAGCTCATATTTGAAACCGCCAAAGGCGGCGACTACGTTGCCGAATCCATCATCGACGAATACGTATCCTATCTCGCCATGGGCGTCTGTACGATCGAGAATTTCATCGACCCGGATGTGATCGCGTTTGGCGGCGGCATATCGGGCGCGGGCGACTACCTGCTTCAAAAAATCATCAAGGCGAGCGAAGGCCGCGGCATATTCGAAAACAAAAAGTATGCGGATATCCGGCTTGCCAAGGCGGGCAACGACGCGGGCGTGATCGGCGCGGCGATGCTCGCGATGGTATGATTTAAATGTAGCAGCCATACAAATAAGCAAGAGGAGACGGTTATGCGGCCCAAGCCTGTTGCTTATTTTTTATGCGCGGTTTCATTGCTGCTCATCGCGATGTGCCCGGTTCTGTTGCTCATGCGCAGCCACAAGGCGGCAGAGGCGGCCCCGTATAAGGGCATACTTTCGCTTTGGCACATCACGAGCTGGCGTACGGGCGGCGCTTCATTCGAGTCCTTTTTGAGCAAGCGCATCAAAGCGTTCGAGGCCGATTACGCCTACGCGTTCATTGAGCTGACCTCACTCACGCCGGAGGAAGCCGCGCAGGCGTTTGCCGCAGGCGATACGCCCGACCTCATCTCCTGCCCGCTCGGGATGAACATCGGCATCGATCTGCATAAGCTTCCCTTTTCGGATACCATACTGCCCGGCACGGGCTTTGCGGCATGGCCGTATACCTGCGGCGGTTACTGCGTACTCGTCAATACCGACCTGCTTACCGAGCAGGGCGCGCCCATACCCGAAAATGGCTGGGGAATCCGACCGGAGGCGCTCACCGCCGCGGCGCAGTACGGTGCTTTCTTTGACGCCGAGACGGGCAAGTCGTCCCTGCCCGCGCTTGCGCTGCATCGATACCCCGAATCCGACGAGAAAAGTTACTCCGCTTGGGGGGAGCCCGAGCCTCGCGCCGCGATGCTCTCGCTCATGCCGCAGGAATTGGACGACGGATTGGATATTTTTCTTGACGGGAAAGCCGCGGTGCTCGTTGCCTCGCAGCATCAGCTCTGCGAAGCGCAGCAGGCTTACATAAAGGGCGATGGCCCCGCGTTCTTTGCTTACGCGATCGGCGGCTATACCGACATGGTTCAGATGATCGGCGTTACGGAAAGCGGCGATAAAAAGAAGCTCTCCGCGTGCGAAATGTTCGCGCGTTCCTTGCTTACAAGCTCCGCGCAGCGCGGGCTTGAAGCGCTCGGCACTTTGCCCGTTGTTGCGGATATAGAAATCTACGCGGAGGACGAATGCCGCCGTACCATGTATTCGATGCTGTGTGAGAGCGCGGCGCTGCCCGAAGCGGGCGACGCGCAGGAGCTGAATACCCTCGCGGCAAAGGCGCTTGGGGGGGATGCGGACGCGCTGAAAACACTTAAGGCAAGATTAGCGGGATAGCTAACGCTTGCATCGGCAGGGGATAAAAGAATTATAACACGGATAATTCCTCAATAAATTGCTCCGCTAAAAACACCGTGCCTATGGTATTGACTTTTCCGGTCATATATACTGCTTCATCGGAACAAATCTCGATTTTCAGCTGGCCGCCCGGCATATGAACCGTGATATCATTATCCGTCAGCCCCAGCTTATATGCCGCACTTGCCGCGGCACAACTGCTGCTGCCCGAGGCCAGCGTATACCCCGCACCTCTCTCAAATATTTCGATTCGTATATTGTTTCTGTCCAAGACTTTGAGCAGTTGCATATTGATACGGTTTGGAAAATTGGAGGAACGCTCAACCAGCCCTCCCAGTTCACACGCCTTTTCCTTTGAAACCTCGTCCATCAAAATGACGCAATGCGGGTTCCCGATCGACAGACAGGTAACCCGGTATTTCAAATCGCCAAACGCCATCATCTCGTCGATGACCTGCCTGTCTGTCCCGGTGACAGGGATTTCGCAGCTTCGATAAGTAGGTGTGCCCATCAATACCTTAAGCAAATCCCCGCTCTCATTTAAATATGAGACATCTACATCCCCGCCTCGTGTCGAGAGTGTAAAGCTGCGTTCAGTCACATATCCGGTATCCTTTAAGTACTTGGAGAATATCCGCACCCCGTTCCCGCTCTTTTCCGCTTCGCTTCCATCGGGGTTGAATATCCGAACGGCGATTCCTCCGCCTTTATATATAGGGCCAATCAG
>CAYNFL010000144.1:0-5063 GCA_964396465.1 uncultured Christensenellaceae bacterium | reverse complement strand
CCACGCGGGCTGTGAGGCTGCGCTGGCCGCCGCACGGCTGGGCTTAAAAACGCTGCTGCTTACGATCAACCTTGACGGTATCGCGCTGATGGCGTGCAATCCGTCCATCGGCGGCACGAGCAAAGGGCACCTTGTGCGCGAGGTGGACGCTTTGGGCGGGCAGATGGGGCTGATCGCCGACGCGGCGTATTTACAGCTGAAGATGCTGAACACTTCCAAGGGTGCGGCGGTGCAGTCGCTGCGCTCGCAGCAGGACAAAAAACGGTATCAGCAGCTCATGAAGTGGACGCTGGAAAATACGGAAAACTTGCACATCGTAAGCGCGGAGGTTTCGCGCATCCGCACGGAGGGCGGGCGCGTATGCGCAGTGGAGACGAGTTACGGCGCGGTATACGGCGCGCGCGCGGTGGTGCTGTGCACCGGCGTATACTTAAAGGCGCGCGTCATCATCGGTGAGCACGCGGCATTCATGGGGCCATCCGGCCTTGCGCCCGCGGACAAGCTGGATTTGACGCAGCTGGGGCTTGCGCTTCAGCGCTTTAAGACAGGCACGCCCGCGCGCGTGGACGCGCGCAGCATCGACTTTTCCAAAACCATACCGCAGTACGGCGACGAGCGTCCGCAGTATTTTTCGTTCCTGACCAAAGGCGTGCCGCGCAAACAAACGCCCTGCTATCTGACTTATACGAATGAAAAAACGCACGAGATCATCCGCGCGAACATTCACAGAAGCCCGCTCTATTCCGGCGATATCAAGGGGCGAGGGCCGAGGTATTGCCCCTCTATCGAAGACAAGGTGGTCAAGTTCCCCGATAAGGAGCGGCACCAGGTATTCATCGAGCCGGAGGGCGAATGGACGCACGAGATGTACATTCAGGGTATGAGCAGCTCGCTGCCCGAGGAAGTGCAAAAGCAGATTTACCACACCGTGCCGGGGCTGGAGAACGCCATCGAATATGACTGCATCGACCCGCTGCAGCTTAAAAGCACATTGGAGCTTAAAAGCATCCGCGGGCTTTTCTGCGCGGGGCAGATCAACGGCACGTCGGGCTACGAGGAGGCCGCGGTGCAGGGCATCGTCGCGGGCATCAACGCGGCGCAATATTTAAAGGAAGAGGAGCCGCTCGTATTATCGCGCAGTGACGCGTACGCGGGCGTGCTGATCGACGACCTCGTGACCAAGGGCACGAGCGAGCCGTACCGTATGATGACTGCGCGGGCGGAATACCGGCTGCTGCTGCGGCAGGACAACGCGGACGCGCGGCTCACCGGAATGGGGCGCCGCGTCGGGCTCGTGACGGACGCGCGCTACGATGCTTTCATGCGAAAACGAGGGGCAATAGAGAACGAAAAGAAGCGGCTGGAAGCATACACGGTTGATTTGCAGCGCGCGAACGCGATGCTGGAAATGAAGGGGCAGCCGCCGCTTAAAAACGCGGTAAAGGCGGATACGCTGATGACAAGGCAGGATATCGGCTACAATGATATCAAGGAGCTGTGCGCAGGAGAACTGGGTGAGGACGCGGCGCTGTGCCTTGAGACGGAGATCCGTTACGCGGGGTATATCGACAAACAGCGGCGGCAGGTGGAAAAGTACGCCGCGCTCGAAAAGAAGCGGTTGCCGGAGGGCATCGACTATGCTTGTGTAACGGGGCTACGTCTGGAAGCGGCAGGCAAGCTGGCATCGGTGAGACCTGAAACGCTGGGGCAGGCGATGCGGATATCGGGCGTTTCGCCCGCCGATATCGCGGTGCTGTCGGTGTATCTTAAAAAGTAAGACATCCGTCATTGCGAGGAGCGCGGCGACGTAACCCAGAGATGGCAGATTGGTGATATGCGAGTGTTGGAGTATTGCAATGTAAAAAGGCTGTTGTATACTGGATTGCTTCGCTACGCTCGCAATGACGGTTGAGGCCAGCGCAGCGACGAAGCAATCCAGAGAAAGACGGAACTATATGTCAAGCCGCGATAAGAAAGGTTATGTCTACATACTGTTTAATAAACAAAACGGTACTTTATATACCGGGATTACTTCGGATTTACTAAAGCGTGTCTATGAACACAAAAGCAAAGTAACAAAAGGGTTTACTTCAGAATACAGCGTGGGTAAACTAGGTTACTTTGAAATATATAAAAGCATCACAGATGCTATTGAACGAGAAAAGCAACTAAAAAGTGGTTCCCGCAACAAAAAGCCCATATTAATAGAACAGAATAATCACGAGTGGCGGGATTTGTATGATGAATTGCTTTAGTGCGCCGGATTGCGCCGCTGCGCGCGCAATGACGGTTGAGGTACAAAGTCTCATACTCCGTCATTGCGAGGAGCGCAGCGACGTGGCAATCCAGAGATGGCAGCTATGGTTATGCGAATGTTTGACGTTATAAAATAATTGTGATTTTGGCACGGTAAAGGCCGAACCAACGGAGTACAATATGCAGTGTGCATTGGAAAAGCAAGTGAAAAAAAGCATTGAAAAGCTGGGTGTTATCAGCGGCAGCCGCGTCGGCGTCGCGGTTAGCGGCGGCGTCGATTCGATGGTGCTGTTGCATTGCCTGTGCGGCCTGCGCACACAGATGAACCTTGAAATAACCGCGTATCACATGGAGCACGGCATTCGCGCGGAGAGCGAAAGCGATATGCGATTTGTATTGGCGGAGTGCGAAAGGCTGGACGTGCCGTGCGTCATAGAACGCGCGGATGTTCCCGCGATTGCCGCAGCGCGGCGCGTTTCAATTGAAACCGCGGCGCGCGACGCGCGCTACGCGTTTCTGGACGCGCAGGACGCTGAGTTCATCGCGACAGCGCACCAGATGGACGATATGGCCGAGACGGTGGTTTTAAACCTGATGCGCGGCAGCGGGCTTGCCGGGCTCTGCGGCATTCCCGCAAAGCGCGGGAAGTATATCCGCCCGCTGCTTACCGTATCGCGCAAGCAGATTGAGGCCTACGCCAAGCGGAATGGCATCGAATATGTGCACGATAAGACGAATGACGATACAGGCTACTCACGTAACTTTGTCCGGCACGAGCTGCTTCCGCGCATGGCGGGTGTCAACGAAAACGCGGCGGGCAATATCGCGCGGATGGCGGCGCTGCTTTGCGAGGACGAGGCGGCGCTGACTGACATGGCGCGGCGAAGCGGCTGCATTGAGTACGGCGCGGACGGTACAGCGGTCGATATCGGCAAGCTGCTTGCCCTGATGTCCGCCGTGCAAAAGCGCGTGCTGCGGCTTGCGGTGCAGGATTGCTTCGGCCTTAAGGATATTGAAAACGCGCATATTGACGTGATGCTGGCTATCGCGAAAAAGGGCAAAAGCGCGAAGCGCGTAGACATCGGCTGCGGAATATTTGCCGCGGTTGCATACGGAAAATTGCTGATTGGCAAGGCGGAAGAAAAGCGGTATAATGGTTCATTCAGCGCTTTGGAAAAAAGCTGCGAATTCGGCGGAATGCGTTTTGCCTGCGAACGCTGTTTCGGCAAGCCGCAATTCGGGCCGGGTTCGGAATACTTCGATGCGGACACGCTTTCCGGTGCGGTGCTGCGTTACCGGCAGCGAGGCGATATAATTGTTCCGCTCGGCATGACGGGCAAAAAACGCCTTTCGGATTACCTCTCCGACCGCAAGGTGCCGCTGCACAAGCGCGATTCGCTCGTGCTTTTGGCAAAAGGGGAGGAGGTATTTTGGGTTGTGGGTGTCGGGGTATCGCAGAGATCCCGCGTCAGGCCGGATGCAAGCATGATCAAAATTGATTACAGGGAGACAGCGAATGCACGGGGATATAAAGAGGATACTATTTAGTGAGGAGCAAATCAAACAACGGGTGAAGGAGCTTGCACAGCAGATACGGGAGGATTTTGAAGGCGCAGAGCTGCTTACGGTGGGCGTGCTGCGCGGCGCGGTAATGTTCTATGCAGACCTTGTGCGCGAGATCGATATGCCGCTGAGAATGAATTTTATGGCGCTCTCAAGCTACGGCGTATCGTCCGTTTCATCGGGAGCGGTTCGCATACAGTACGACCTGGAATCGGATATCGCGGGGAGAAACGTGCTCATCGTGGAGGATATCGTGGATTCGGGGCTTACGCTGCAGTACCTGACCAATACGCTGCGTTCGCGGGGGCCGGCGGTGCTCAAAACGTGCTGCCTGTTCGACAAGCCTTCAAGGCGTACGGTGGATTTTCATGCAGATTACGTGGGTTTTAAAGTGGAAGACGTATTCATCGTCGGGTATGGCCTGGACTACGCGGAGAAGTACCGGAATTTAAAGTATATCGGGGAACTAAAACCCGATGTTTACAGATAAGTTTAGAATTCGTTCATGGATGATTCATTGAAAACGCTGAGGCATTTGTGATAGAATGACAAAACAAGCATTGCTGGGAGGATATCATATTGAAAAAATCAGCACGAAGCCCGCTGATCTATATTTTGGGGTTTATACTGCTGGTATTGATGATCAGCTGGCTGACATCGACGCCGGCTGAAGATGATCGCGATATCAGTTATAAAGATTTTTTAAGCCACGTGGAAAAGGGCGAGATACAGAAAGTCGTTATTATCAGCCACGACCTGTACGCGCTGGTGAACAATTCACAAGTTAAGATAGAGACTTTTCCGGAGCAGTACGATTACCACACGTACGTTGCGGATTTTGAGCAGTTTAATTCGGATATCCAATCGATAACCCAAACGGCGAATCCGATGAATTACGGCTTTGATCTGACGTACGAGCCCGAGCCTGAGGTGTCGTTTCTCGAAGCGTTGCTGCCGTACCTCATTCCGGTGGCGCTGCTGGGCGTACTGTTCTTTTTTCTGATACGGCAGCAGCAGGGCAGCGGCAATAAGGCGCTTTCATTCGGAAAGAGCCGCGCGCGCATCAACACGGGCGACAAGCATAAAAAGACGTTTGCGGATGTTGCGGGCGCGGATGAGGAAAAGGAAGAGCTTGCCGAGATCGTTGAGTTTCTGCGCAATCCCAAGCGCTTTATTGAGCTGGGCGCGCGTATCCCCAAGGGCGTGCTTTTAGTGGGGCCTCCGGGCGGCGGCAAGACGCTGTT
>CAYNFL010000143.1:438-5091 GCA_964396465.1 uncultured Christensenellaceae bacterium | reverse complement strand
CTGGGTATCTTAAAGAAGCCTCGTCGCATTTAACGCAATTGATTATAGCACAACGCTTGTAAATATTTCAAGTGCGTATTTTATATATCAGTATGCCCGCGGCCACCGCAGCGTTCAGGCTTTCGGCTTTGCCGTACATCGGAACGCGGACGATATCGGTCGCGAGTTGCATCACGCGGCCGGATATGCCCCTCGATTCGTTTCCGATCACAAGGCAGGTGCGCTGCCATTCCAGTGCAAACTCCGTTTTTCCGTCCAGATGGGCGCACGCGATGCGGTATCCTTTCAACAACAGTTCGGAAAGGTATTCCGGAAGCGCTGCTTTGAATACCGGCAGGTGGAATACGCTGCCCATTGAGGCGCGCACCGTTTTGGGAGAAAAAGCATCCGCGCAGCCTTTGGACAGCGCGACGCCCGAAGCGCCCGCCGCGTCCGCGGTTCGGATGACCGCTCCGACATTTGACGGGTCCTGCACGTCGTCGAGCGCGACGATGAACCCGGTTTTTACATCCGTATATTGCGGTATCGCGGCAACGGCGGCGACACCCTGCGGCGCGGCGCAGTCACACATCGCGTTCATGACGTGTTCCGAAACGACGTATACGCGCGCGCCGAGACTGCGAGCGGCCTGTGCGATATCGTCAAAACGCCCTTCAGTGACGGCCACGCATCGCACATGCTGCGGCATGAATGCTATCAGTTCGGCTACACACTTTTCGCCTTCCACAAGCATTTCACCATGGAGTAAACGCCCTTTACCATCATGCAGCTCTTTAACGTATTTCACATATTCGTTTCTGGTGCTTGTGATCAACGGTTCCACGCTATTCCCCCGCATCCTTTGGCGGCGCCGCTTCATCAAAAGCCTCGGGGGTTGGAGTCGGTGCTTCGGTTTCCTGAGCGCCGTCCGCACGCTCATATCCGGAGATTTCTCCGGAAGCGTTTTTTGTATACAGATACCACCCGGGAATTGTGGTATAGATATTGAGGTCGCGTATATTGCCTGAAATGGTGATCTCATTGTCGTATAGCAGCGCGTTAGTTTTAAAATACAGCCCGATCTGCGGTACGGCCTCTAAAAAGCGCTGTTCCATCGCGGTAAACGCGTCTGCCATTTCCGTTTCGCTCAACGATGAAGTGCAATTGGCTAAAAGCTGATCCAGCGTTTCATCCGAAAACGCGCCGTAATTTTTTTCACCGCCCGTACCCACGAGAAAAGAGATATCCGGGTAATCGTCGAGGTAATATGAGCACAGCGCGATATCAAAGTTGCCCGAACCCAGCCTTTGCGTGTACTCTGCTGCGGATACTTCGGCAACCGTAACGTTGATTCCGCACTTAGACAGCTGGGTTTTGATGTTCTCCGCGACATCGTGCTTATATGTGCTGTCGTTATCGACCGGAATCAATAATTCCAATCCGAGTTCCAGTATTTCCGTACCGTTCACCTTTTCGCAGATACCGTCGTTATCGCGGTCTTTCCAGCTCGACAACTCGAGCAACTCCCGCGCTTTTTCCTGATTGTACTCATACATACTGGAGGAACCCCCCGAGAGGTATGAGTCGGGAGGTATCGGGTAGTCGGTTGCCACAGCGTGCCCGAGCAGCGCTTTTGATATGATATCGCGCCGGTCGATCGCGTAGCCCAGCGCTTGGCGGATGTTGATATCGCCAAGCAGCGCGTTTGCCGTATTCGGCACAAGGCAATCGTAATACTGCGTAAGGTAATCCGAATAGGTATGCCTGTAGTTGCTGTAGGTATCCACCGTTAGCTCCGATGTCGTTACAAAATCGAGCAGATTCTGCTCGAATACGGCCAGCTCATCATCGCTGCTTTCGTAGCATACAGCCGTCAGCGTTTCGATATACGGCGGGTTCCGCCACCACACCGCGTTCACGGCAAGCAGCATTTTTTCGTCGGGAACGTTTTCAATCACCTCATACGGCCCTGTGCCAAGCGGATTCATATTATCGATATTGCCCTTTGAACAGTATTGCTTGCTTACAACCGGAAACGTCATGAAGTACACGCCGATATAACTCGGTTCGCTCAGCGTAACGGTGACGGTATAATCATCCGGCGCTGTATAATTCGTAATTTTACTGTTGTAATTTGCGAACTGAGAATCTTCTTCGGTATAGCTTTTTATCAGGTCGATCGTATAAATCACGTCGGCGGATGTAAATTCGCCGTAACCGCCCTGCCACTGCACACCCTCACGCAGTTTAAACGTCCATACGGTTCCGGTTTCGTCCACGCTCCATGTTTCGGCCAGTTCGGGCTGCGCTTTGCCGTCCTTGCCGATGCGTACGGGCTGTTCGTAAATCAGCGTATAGAGGTTATAGATCTCTACGTTGTCAATTTTGAGCGGATTCATCGATTCGGGCTTTAAAGGTATCGGAAATGTAAGGCTGCCGCCCTTCTCCGGCGTCGCTTCTTGGGCCACCGGGGGCAGCGTCACCATCGGTATCAGCGAAACCGTTGCGCCGGTTTCCATACTGCCGCATGCGGCAAGCATCGCGGCCAGAAACGCGCAAATTGCGATACGGAATAATTTACAGATCGTACAGGCCTTTATATATCTCATAGCTGACCTTCACCTTATCCAGATAGTGTTCAGTTTCCGGGAACGGTATATCCTCCAGCGCGCCATCCGTTTCGATCCATTTTTGCACGTTCCCCTGCCCAGCGTTGTATGCGGCGATCATGTGGTCATCATTGCCGTCAAACAACCCGCTGAGATAATTCAGATACCAGCACCCGATGCGGATGTTGGTTTCGGGCTCCATCAGCATTTCCTGCGTATAGCCTTCAATACCGATCTTTGCCGCGGCCCACTCCGCCGTAGAAGGCAGCAGCTGCATCAGCCCGACCGCGCCTTTTTGGGATTCAACGTCCGCGTCAAAGTTGCTCTCCGTATTGATCACCGCGCATACAAGGTACGGATCGAGCTCGTACTCCGCGCTGTATTTTGAGATGTACGCTTCATAATCTAGCGGATAGAGGCGGTATATGAATACGCCCCGCGCCAGTATTGCAGCCGCGCATACAAATATCAGGCAGGCAATCGTCCAGGCTTTGCGGGCGCCGGGCGTTACTTTTTGATTGCGGCGTTTTCTTTTCATACCGTTACCTCGTTATACTTCCCTTTTTGCAGCAGGCAATCGATTCGATGATGCAGTTCTTTTAGTCCCAAACGGTTATCGATGACCTCGTCTGCAAACTGTATACGCTGCGAATCATCCATTTGGTTTTCGATCCGCTTTTCCACTGCCTCGCGTGATGCGCCGTCACGGTCCATCACCCGGAGTATTCGCGTTTCCTTATCCGCTGTGATTACCCATACGTAATTCATGCTATCGTTCATTCCCGTCTCGATCAGCAGCGCCGCGTCGATGAAAACCCTGCCCTCCATCGCAGACGTCTTTTCACGGATGCGCGCTATAATCAGAGGATGGAGTATGGCATTCAATTTTTTTAAATCTTCCGGATATTCAAAAACGCTCTGCGCGAGCTTGCCCCGGTTCAGCGAACCGTCCGGCAGAAAGTACGCGCTGCCGAATTCCGAGCATATCGCCGCTGCGCCGCGTTCGCCCGTCCGCACGACCTCCCGCGCGACTTCATCCGCGCAGATCACCTGCTCGCCGCGCTTTCTCAAATACGCACTGACTTCCGATTTTCCCGATCCGATGCCGCCCGTGATCCCGATCAGTAGTCGTTTCATTTTGCGTCCAGCCAGTTATCGCCCACAGCAGGCTGCGCGATGATCGGCACATCGAGCGAAAAGGCGTTTTCCATGCATTCTTTCAACAGCGCGCTAACCGCGGCCGTCTCATCCGATGCGGTATCGATGATAAGCTCGTCATGCACCTGCAATATCAGCCGGGAATTATACGCCCCATACTGCAGCTTTTGGTGCACGTCGATCATCGCGAGCTTGATGATATCCGCCGCCGTGCCTTGTATCGGTGTGTTGAGCGCGGCGCGCTCGCCGAAGCTGCGTATATTATAATTATTCGATTTCAGCTCGGGCAGGTATCTGCGCCGCCCCAGCAGCGTCGTGACGTACCCCTCCGCCTTTGCCTTTGCGATGATGCCGTCCATGTATGCGCGCACGCCCGGGAATCGCTCGAAATAGCGGCGGATGTACTCCGCTGCGCGCTTGACGGGGATACCCAAGTTACGCGCAAGCCCGAAATCGCTGATGCCGTATACGATACCGAAGTTGACCGCTTTGGCGTTGCGCCGCATCGCTTCCGTCACCTTTTCGAGCGGCACGCCGAACACCTCCGAAGCGGTGCGCGTGTGGATATCGATACCCTCGCGGAACGCTTCGCGCATCACCTCGTCCCCTGAAATGGACGCGAGTATGCGCAGCTCGATCTGGGAATAGTCCGCGGAAACGAGCTTGCGGCCGGGCGCGGAAGGCAGGAACAGCCTCCGTATCTCCCGTCCCTCCTGCGTGCGCACGGGTATGTTTTGTAAATTGGGTTCTTTGCTCGATATGCGCCCCGTCACGGTGGACACCTGCATAAACGTGGTGTGTACGAAACCGTTTCTGTCCGCAATCTTTGAAAGCCCGTCGATATACGTGCTTTTCAGCTTTGTGAGCCGACGGTACTCAATGAGCTTGTCGATCACCGGGTGCTTGC
>CAYNFL010000143.1:0-428 GCA_964396465.1 uncultured Christensenellaceae bacterium | reverse complement strand
CCACCGCTTTTGCCGAATTTATTAGTGCCGTGACTCCGGCGCACGGATTGTTACCCAGGTTCATTGCTGTACAAGTTCCACCACACCCTCCCGGTCTCTCCACGATGCTCCAAACATCACCGGGTGTTTGCCCGAAAGCTTTTCGAGCACGTCGATATCGGTGGAATACCCGGTTTTCATCTTTTTCCCGACTGGCAGCTTTAAACGCTCAAACAGCAATTGCCCCAGCTGCTTCGTGGAATTGATGTTGAAATCGTCGTATCCGCTGAGTTCATATATCTGTTTGGTGAGCGCGTCGATCTGCCCTTCCAGTTCCTTCGAATACGCTTGCAGCGCATCAAGGTCAATTTTAAAGCCGGTGCGCTCCATGTCGAGCAGCACTTGCGTCAGCGGCGCCTCAATTTTGCTGTATACGTGCCACAGCCCAT
>CAYNFL010000142.1:4288-5091 GCA_964396465.1 uncultured Christensenellaceae bacterium | reverse complement strand
AATCCGGAAAGCGCTTACTGAGCATCTTGCCGACCGCGCCGAGGTATACCCAGCCGTCCTCGTCGGAGTTCTCGTCCACGATGATGCGCACCGCTTCGATGAGGCGCTCGCGGCTGGCCATACCGGCCTTTTGCGCTTCTTCGGGGCCGCTTTCCTCCGCTTCTTCGCGTACGGGAGCGGGCGGCGAAGCGAGCACTTCTAAGTATTTAAATACTTCGCAGGCTGCGATGAAGGGCGTGGGCGTCTTCTTTTCGCCCATGCCGAGTACGTACATGCCGGATTCGCGCAGGCGCGCGGCGAGCCGCGTGAAATCGCTGTCGCTCGATACGATGCAAAAGCCGTCCACATTGTTCGAATAGAGTATATCCATCGCGTCGATGATGAGCGCGGAATCGGTCGCGTTCTTGCCCGTGGTGTAGGCGTACTGCTGGATAGGGGTGATGGAGTAATTCAACAGCACCGACTTCCACGACGCGAACTGCGGACGCGTCCAGTCCCCGTAGATGCGCTTGTATGTGGGCGTGCCGTGGTTGGATATCTCGTCGAATATGAACTTTACATATTTTTCCGAAACATTGTCCGCGTCGATGAGCACCGCGATCCTTTTATCGTTTTCCATAAAGCCCCCCGATATTATATTTCTGTGTTTTCAGTATACCATCATTGATCCAGAACCGCCAGCGCCGCGCAATATTTCCCGCGCAAACTACAAAGAATTCGGTATGGAGCGTCTGTTTATGAAGGAACGGCGCGAAAAGCGGATTACTGCGCATAAAGCGGCGAAAAAGCTCATAAAAGAGTAG
>CAYNFL010000142.1:0-4278 GCA_964396465.1 uncultured Christensenellaceae bacterium | reverse complement strand
CTCCCCAATTTAGGATATTTCTTTAATTCCTCCTTATAAAATTGCGATTCGTAATTTAAACAACATTTCAGTCTTCCACAAGTTCCAGAAACTTTAGAAAGATTCAGGGCAACGCTTTGCATTTTGGCAATATTTCTCTGCGCGTGCGCGGAGCAGCCGTTGCCCGATTCTTCGGGCATGATGGCGGCGGAGTACGTGGGCATGGAGGACGCGCATACCATCGAGGTCTACGTCGGCGAAGAACCGGTTTCGCTGCAGCTTTCGGGCGACGCGCTGGAACAGGCGCAAGGCTTTGACGAGGGCGACAGCGTATACATCCGCTACGAGCGGCGCGACGGCGTACTTTACGCGCTGAGCATCGAGGCTGCGCCGCCCGCGCAATAAAACGCATTGTGATAAAAGCACGGTAAATCGGGCACCCCTCTGGTATACTAAAAAAACAGGGGGTGATTTCTATGAAAAGAGTTCGAATATTTTTAATATTGATTGCAATGGCAGCGCTGGCCGGGTGCACGGCGGACGGCGGCGACGCGCAGTCTCCGGCGGAAACGCCGGGCGCCGCCACGGCCCAAACGGAACAGCCGGAGGCAACGCCTGAGGCTGCGGAAACACCGGCGGCAGCGGCCGCGCCCGCCGCGACGCAGGCAGCGGACGAAACCGCGGTTGCCGCGTACCGGACGATTTCACCGGAGGACGCCAAAGCGCTGATCGGCACGGAAGGCGTTACGCTGCTGGATGTGCGCACACAGGAGGAGTTCGATGAGGCGCACATTGAAGGCGCGGCGCTGCTGCCGTACGACGCGATCGCGCAAAACGCGGACAAGCTGCCGCAGGACAAAGATGCCATGGTCATCGTGTATTGCCGCAGCGGCAGGAGAAGCGCGATCGCCGCGCAGGAGTTGATTAGCATGGGATATACGAACGTGCTTGACCTCGGCGGCATACAGGACTGGCCGTATGAAACGGTGGCGGGGTAGCGCTTGACGCCGCGTGAAGCATGTCATATAATGGGGTATCGGAAGAGTCAGCAAGCCGCCGCGCGAAACGGCGGTTTTTGCTTTTACCATACAGGGGGGTTAATTCATGTGGAGCTATATCTGGCCGCTGGCACTGATCGTCGTTTCAAATACCGTATATAACATCGCCGCGAAGGAGACGCCGGGAAACGCGGATCCGTTTCTGTCGCTGACGGTGACGTATATCGTCGCCGCGGCGGCCACGTTTGCGGGGTATCTGTTTTCTTCGCCCGGAAAGACGCTGGGCCAGGGCATTTCCGAACTCAACTGGACGAGCATCGTGCTGGGCCTTGTGATCGTGGGGCTGGAGACGGGGTATATCTACCTCTACCGCGCGGGCTGGAAGGTCAGCGTGGGGTCGCTCGTCGCCAACGTGGCGCTCGCCGCGATACTGCTCATCGTGGGCATGCTGTTTTACAAGGAAACCCTCGGAATTAAGCAGATCATCGGCATCGCGCTGTGCATGGGCGGGCTCGTGCTGATCAACGGGTGAGCAGGCGAAGGCAGAAAGAGAAGATCTTTCGACCTTGTGGGGCTGGTATTATCGGTTAACATACTTTAGGGCTAGTATTAATGATAACCGAATATGAAGATTCATATATTGTTGAAACAATCGAGTCCGGCGAAATATCTAAAAGAAGCTGTTATCGGAAAGTCAGAATTAATTTTTGGTCCAGTTTCAATTATGGTCACCTCTAAAAACCTATAACAATTTCCCAAAGGATTAAGTGAATATGGTAAAATAAACACATGAAAACGTTAATTTTTTGCCGAAGATGATCGTTTTGCGAAGCTTTCGAAGCTTGGCGATCAGCCGGAGAATTTAACCGTGTAATGTACTGGAAGATTTTCGAACCGTTACTGAAAGGCGTCTTGAGGTTGCCTGTAGTTCAAAAAAATAATGTCAATACAAAGCCGCCCGTATTCCGGGCGGCCGTATCTGCTCATTTATAATCCTTTTTGCTGCTTTGCCATCTCGATCATCTTTTTTACCATCTGGCCGCCGATAGGCCCTCCCTGCGCTCCGTTGACTTTGCTTGGCAGGTCTCCTTTGTAATGATCGTTGTTTTCCTTTACATACTGCAGTTGGCCGACTTCCTGCGCACATTCCATCTTAAACTGTGTCCACGGATGGCCTTCTCCATATTTGCGATTTTGTGAAGACACTTTTCTTCCTCCTTTCAACTTTCTACGATTATTTTCTGCAAAATAACGCATAATAATCTGTCAATTAATTGATTCAAAAGGCCCGCTGCTCCCAGTTATTAATACGGCCTTCAGTAAGTCATGAAATTAAAAGCACACGATATCCAAAAATAACAAAAAAGAGCGGCAAAACTGAGTTCGCTGCTCTAAAATCAAATTTTTCGCTATTGAAGCCGGTATGTTACATATACCGCGGCGGTGATTTGTACGTTGCCCGCAGACGCTGCTCCCGCAGAAGCGTCTGCTGCCAACACTGCGGTATCGTAATCGAAATATTCGCCGCCGGAAGACTGCAGCGCGCCGCATTCCCGTACCTGCACAACGCCTGTAATTTCGCTTTCCAGCTTGCCGGATACCTCCGCGGCTTTTTCTTCCGCGCGGCCGAGCGCTAAGTCGAACGCCTGCGTGTATGTATTCTTGCAGTCCGCAAGGCCGTAAGTGATACCGTACGTGACGTTGGCGCCCGCATTGCACGCGGCGGAGATGATATCCGGCATCTTGTCAAGCTGCCGAATGGTAACAACAACCGTGCTCGATACGCAGTAGCTGCGCTCGGTATCCGCGTTATCGTAATAGTAGTATTCTTGGTAGATATTGAACTCCGATTCGCATATATCCGTTTCCTTAACGCCCGCATCCAATAGAGCCGCGGTAATCTGCTGCATATTTGAGGCGTTGTCTATTTGAGCAGTTTGCGGATCGCCCGCGTAGTTTTCATAGCCCAGCGTAATTTTAGCGATATCCGGCTCCGCCGCGACGATGCCCTGCCCGTATACGGTGATGGTATCCTGCACCGGCATTTCGCTTAAAGTACCGATTTTGCTGACTCCGATAATGCTCAGTACAAATGACGTGACGATCAGCAGGAATACAGCACCTGCTGCGGTCGCCGCGATGATCCATTTTCTCTGCATATTTTCCTCCTTAAAAGCAGATTGATTTACACTATACGAATACGGCGTAAAACGGCGGAATATGACCGGACGAAAAAGTTATCCGTTTACATTGTCCGAGTCAAACCTTAGCGCATATTAACACCGGCATTCCGATCACAAACGCTCAATCCATAGCGGTTAAGAGATCGTTTTAACTGCTGTATAAAAATCCGGGAATAATAAATCAAATTATGATGGGGCATATTGTTTTCTTTCGTCAAAAACAAGATAAAAAGCGTTTTGCGCTTGTGGCAGTAAGCGTCTTAAAAAGCTGATCCCGTTTATCTTGACGTAAACGATAACACAGGTATGAAAAAAATATTGAAAAGCGATGCGGTAGAATCAAGCAGGAAATAAAATGTATTAACAAATGATGCGTTACATTAACTAATGTTGCGTTGCCAATCAAAAAACCCATTTTAACCTCTTGTTTTCCTTGCATTTTAAAAAAGCATTGTTTAAAATATATATCAGGTTGGTATGGAGTATTTAGTCATCAGTTTATATGTTATTTTATTTGTAACGGCAAGGTTTGTCTGAAAGCAGATATTAAAAGATATTAATAAAAAATAATAATAAGTATATTATTTTTCTGCTTTTTCTGTGATAAGTATAATTGTTTGGGCGGGGAACTGCCCGATTAAAAAAAGGAGGATAGAGTAACCCATGAAAAAACTGTTATCTCTCGTACTGGTCATCGCGTTGGCGATTATGGCCGTAGCCTGCAACCCAGCGACAACTGGCACTGACACAGAGAAGAGCCAAGCTGCTGCCACTACGTCTGAGGCTGCTGCGGCGACGACGACTGAAGCGGTTGCGGATGCAACGACCTACAAAGTTGGCGTTACCATCTACAAGTTTGACGACAACTTCATGACACTGTATCGTGAAGAGCTTGAGCGCTACATGAAGAGCCTTGAGACCGATACCGTCAAGTATGACATCACCATCACGGACGGCAAAGGCGACATGGCGGAGCAGACCAACCAGATCGATACGTTTATCGCGCAGGGCGCAAACGTTCTGATCGTTAACCTCGTTCAGTCTTCCTCGGCTGCAACCATCACGGATAAGTGCAAAGCTGCCAATGTTCCGGTTGTCTACATCAACCGTGAACCTTC
>CAYNFL010000141.1:2012-5097 GCA_964396465.1 uncultured Christensenellaceae bacterium | reverse complement strand
CCAACCTCGCGCGCAGCCGCGTCATCGACGCGCCCGTGATGTTTCAGGGCGGCGTCGCCGCTAACTCCGGCATGGCCGCGGCGTTTGAAAAAGCGCTGGGTAAAAAGGTCATCATTCCGCAGTATTACGACGTGATGGGCGCTTACGGCGCGGCGCTGATCGCCGCGGAGCGCATAGAGGAAACGGGCGGGCAGACGCGGTTCCTCGGCTTTAACCATTTACGCGCCGACTGCGCCGCCAAAAGCTTTGAGTGCGGCGGCTGCGCCAACCTGTGCGAGGTAGTGCAGATTATCTCTTGCGGCGAGGCAGTGGCGCACTGGGGCGACCGCTGCGGCAAGTGGGGCGCGGGGGTACGGGATGAAAAGAAAGTACGGTAACGTTTTTTGCATCGGCTTCTCTCTGGTGAGATAAAAACCGTTAGTAATGATTTTCCCTTGTATTTTTGTTCCTTTTTTAGGTTAGAATCTTATCGCTAAATTATCGAGTTTTTTGTATTTCCTTATCCCCGAAACGCAACATGCACTTTTACGATTGATCTGCCACTGGCAGGTCAATCCCGCGGAAGGCAACGAACAGCTGGGTAATGCCACATAAAACCCGCCCGCCACTGGATTGCCTTACCCCAGAGCATGACCCGCAATCCAGTGGCGGGCGGATAAAAAAAAGAGCCTGTCCGGCCCTTTCTTTTCTCGGTTAGAATCTTCCCGTCGGGGTACCCTGGCTCTCCGGCATGTTGCTTTCGGCATACTGTATCATTTTCCTGACCATCACGCCGCCAATACGGCCCGCGTCTTTCGCGGAAAGGTCGCCGTTGTAGCCCTGTTTTAGCGTAACACCGGCTTCGGTTGCCGACGAGTGCTTAAGGTTTGTCAGTTTCCAATTACTATTTCTGGACATTTTCTTTACCTCCTTTGCTACTATTTTTCCCCCCGAAACCACAAAAACATGCATATGCCTTTAAATTTCTTTAAACTACTGCATCGATGTTGCGGATAAAACAAAATGTCGCGCGTCATAATAAAATAAAAAGTTTTGAGGTGTGATATGACCCTTCTTTATATCACGGCAAACAGCAAGCCCGAGGCGATGTCCGCAAGCAGGACGGTGGGGCGCAGGCTCGTCGGCGCGCTCATGGCGAAGTTCCCCAAGCTGAGGCTTGAAGAGATTGACCTGTACGGCGCGCATATCCCGCGCCTCAAGAATGCGTATATCGAAGGCAGAAGCGCCCTCATCAGCCCGGAGGCGCGCAGCCGCCTGTCCGAAGAGGAGCAGGCGGAAGTAAAGCAAATCATCGCGCTGTGCGAGCAGTTCCGCGACGCGGACGCGTACGTGCTGGCCGCGCCCATGTGGAGCCTGTCGTTCCCCGCGCCTGTCAAGGAGTATATCGACTGCGTCGCCCAGTCCGGCAGGACGATCGCGTTTGAGGAGGATAAGCCCGTCGGGCTGCTTGGCAACAAAAAGCGGCTGTTCATATACGTGCAGTCGTCGGGTGCGCACATCCCGTGGCTGCTGAAGCCCGCGCTCAACAAGGGGCTGAGCTATGTGCATGACGTAATGAAGTTTATGGGCATCGCGCGGTTCGAGGAGCTGCTTGTGGACGGCACAGGTACATGCGAGCAGGAACGTTTGGACGCGGTGGAGCGCGCGACGAAGAAAATTGAAGCACTCGTGGAAAGCGTCACGCTTTAGCTCTTGTTAAAGCAAATGATTCAAAAATAAAAAAAGCTTCGCCGTGTTTTAAATGCCGGAACCCACGCATCCTATTTACTGCGGAAGCGCTTCGTTTTTACGGTTTTTGTCTTCGCACATCGGCACGTCGATACGTGCGATGATGCTGTCTTTAGTCAGCGCGGAACTGTCTTCATAAAACAAACATCACGGCAAAAGGCTTGGGCATGTTTGCGCAATTGGTATAGCCAGAACGGTGGAACTTAGTATTTACGTTGCAAAAACAATATGATATTATGTTTTTTATGGTAGCCAATGCCTTTATTCTGCAAGTTCTTAATCTGCATATTGCAATTTTGCATGCTTTGGTGTAGGATAAGTTTGAAGATACAATATACCTTCGCTCCTGCTTTGCGGCGGGGTTACATATGATAAATGCAGCAAAGGGGTCGCTTGCACATAGATAAAAATTGAATTGTATAACTATGTCCCTTTGGTGCTTTTTGAGATTTTTGCCGCGCAAGCGGCAAAGAAAATTTATTATCGGAGGAGTACTATGATTCATCAGCAACGAATTGGCGATGGTGCCACATTAAACCCGCGCCTGCAAATGAACGCATCGGCCTGCGGGTCTGTGTACTGCGTTTTCGCGCAAAGGAGGCCTGTATGAAAATTTTAAAGAAAACGATGCAGGACGTTATCGCGCGCAACCCGAACGAGCCGGAATTCCATCAGGCCGTGCGGGAGGTTCTGGAGTCTTTGGAGCCCGTTGCGCAAGCCAACCCGCAGTATGTGAAAGCGGGCATATTCGACAGGATCGTCGAACCGGAACGCCAGATTATATTCCGCGTACCTTGGGTGGACGACAAGGGCGACGTACACGTGAACCGCGGCTTTAGAGTGCAGTTCAACAGCGCGATCGGGCCGTATAAGGGCGGGCTGCGCCTGCATCCGTCGGTGTACATCGGCATCATCAAATTTTTGGGCTTCGAGCAGGTATTCAAGAACTCGCTGACCGGGCTGCCCATCGGCGGCGGCAAGGGCGGCAGCGATTTCGATCCCAAGGGCAAATCTGATCGCGAAATCATGGCGTTCTGCCAGAGCTTTATGACCGAGCTATCCCGCCATATTGGCGAAGACACCGACGTACCGGCGGGCGATATCGGCGTGGGCAGCCGCGAGATCGGCTTTATGTACGGCCAGTACAAACGTCTTAATAACAACTTTACCGGCGTGTTGACCGGCAAGGGTTTAACCTGGGGCGGCAGCCTTGCGCGCACGGAAGCCACGGGCTACGGGCTCTGCTATTTCACGGAGGAGATGCTAAAAGCCAAAGGCAAGTCATTCAAGGGTAAAACCGTGGTCATCACCGGCGCGACCTACGGCTATTTCTTCGCAGCGGACAAAGCCTATACGC
>CAYNFL010000141.1:0-2002 GCA_964396465.1 uncultured Christensenellaceae bacterium | reverse complement strand
CGGGCAACGTCGCGATATACGCGACGCAGAAGGCCGTCGAGCTGGGCGCAAAGGTGGTGGCACTGTCCGATTCCAACGGATACGTTTATGACAAGAACGGCATCGACCTTGATCTCATGAAGAAACTCAAGGAAATCGAACGCAAGCGCATCAAGGAGTATGTTGCCGTTCATAAGGACACGGAATATCAGGACGGATGCAGCGGCATCAGCAATATCAAGTGCGACATCTTCATGCCTTGCGCGACGCAGAACGAAGTGGATGAGCAGGCAGCCAAAAAGCTCGTTGCAAACGGATGCATCGCGGTGGCGGAAGGCGCGAACATGCCATGCACGCCCGAGGCGGTCGCCGTATTCCAGCAAAACGGCGTGCTGTTCGGGCCGGCTAAAGCGGCCAACGCAGGCGGCGTCGCAACCTCCGCGCTCGAAATGTGCCAGAACAGCATGCGCTATTCTTGGACGTTCGAGGAAGTGGACGCAAAGCTCAAGAACATCATGATCGATATCTACAAGAACAGCAGCGAAGCGGCAAAGGCTTACGGCATGGAGGATAACCTCGTAGCCGGGGCCAACATCGCGGGTTTTTTGAAAGTGGCGGAAGCCATGTACGCGCAGGGCGTTGCCTATTAGGGATTACCCCCCTCAATAGATCGCCGAAGGGCATAGCGATAAAGCATCTTCGCTGCCATACCGGGGATGCTTTATCGGCCTTGCGGCGAATCCGGAACATCATTCTTTCGCGGGAATGGATGAAGAGGGTTCGGGCAGGACATCAAGGCGGATAAAATGCGGTTCGTGAGCCCCGATACCGTCAATATGACGCACATGCGCGAGATGGGGTATTCCGCCATAAGCGGCGTTACGCTGTTGGATTTTAAGCAGCTGCTCTCCGGCACGAATTTTCCGCTGCTGCTGAAGGATATGCTGGCGCTGCTCGCCAAGGTATAAAGATTTAGTTGACAGCTACTACAATAAATCAAAACAGATACTTGATTCATATGGCGAATGTGAAGAGTTTGCTGAATGTTATTCGCGTGCAATATATTCTTTTGATTACGCGATGAAATTATATAATTCATTTCTTGAGTCTGGTGAGCGTATCCCAGAAGAATACTACTCAGCAGTATTTTGCGCATTATATCAAACATATGCTGAAGAACAACAACAAAAATTAGTAAAGGCCCGCGATGCTATTGATACACTATATGCATCATTTTCCGTACATAAGTGTAATTATGCAAAGATATTGTTTAACTCAATAGATTACTTGGATATTTCATAACGTGGCGAAAGAAACTACCGTATGTTGTGCCTGCATGGAGTGCCGGATAATTACTATGCATATTCCCTAAATTGGGATATAATTGGGTATCAACTAACAGGAGGGCAGCAATATGGGAGAGATTCTTTCAGCCGACGCAAAACTTTTAAACGGAAAGATGAAGTATGAATGCACCGCGGGGGATCATTCGCCGATCATCACGGATTATGTGCCGCCGATGGGGAACAACGAGGGCTGTACGCCGTTGCAGGTTTTTCTTATCAGCTTTGCGGCGTGTGCGGGCGGCGCGGTATCGATGCTGCTGAGCAAGTTCGGCAAAAGCTTCAGCGAGTTTTCCGTCCACATCGAGGGAACGCGGCGCGACGAGCACCCGACCTGCTTTTCAACGATCAATTTGGAATTCCGCCTGACATCCGCTGACGCGACGGAGGACAATGTGAAGCTCGCCATCGCCAAGGCGGAGGAATTGATCTGCCCCGTTTGGGCGATGGTCAAAGGCAACGTGAAGGTCAGTTCGGCGGTCGCGATTACGCGGCCGTAAGCGGGCGGAAGGCCAAGCCTTCCCCTGGGGGGAAGGTGGCACGGAGCAGCCGTGACGGATGAGGATACAAGCAAACCCCGCACACCTGCATACCCTTGCTCTTATTCCTGGATCGCCGCGTCGCTTACACCCCGCAAAGCTGCGTTTTTCGGGGAACCCCGGACGCTCCTCGCGATGACG
>CAYNFL010000140.1:0-5102 GCA_964396465.1 uncultured Christensenellaceae bacterium | reverse complement strand
TATCGGCGGACGACGAGCAGGTCGGTACGCTCATCGCCGAGGCGATGGAGAAGGTGGGCAACGACGGCGTCATTACCGTGGAAGAAAGCAAGACCATGATGACCGAACTCAAAGTGGTGGAAGGCATGCAGTTCGACCGCGGCTATGCATCGGCCTACATGGTCACCGACGCCGACAAGATGGAAGCGGTGCTCGACGATCCGTTGATACTCATCACCGACAAGAAGATCAGCAACATACAGGAAATACTGCCGCTGCTCGAACAGATCGTGCAGACAGGCAAGAAGCTGCTCGTCATAGCGGAGGATGTGGAAGGCGAAGCGCTTGCCACACTCATCGTCAATAAGCTGCGCGGCACGTTCAACTGCGTTGCGGTAAAAGCCCCGGGCTTTGGCGACAGGCGCAAGGCGATGTTGCAGGATATCGCGGTTTTAACCGGAGGCCAGGTCATCTCCGAGGAAGTCGGCCTCGAACTCAAGGAAGCCAAGGTCGATATGCTCGGCCATGCGCGCCAAGTCAAGGTCGATAAGGAAAACATCAACTCAATCCGCGTACAGATCGACGAGACCACATCGGATTATGACCGCGAGAAGTTACAGGAGCGGCTCGCGAAGCTCGCGGGCGGCGTCGCGGTGATTCAGGTGGGCGCGGCGACCGAGACCGAGATGAAGGAAAGCAAGATGCGCATTGAGGACGCGCTCGCAGCCACAAGGGCGGCAGTCGAGGAAGGTATCGTACCGGGCGGCGGCATTGCGCTGCTGCAGGGGGCCAAGGCGCTGGCCACGGCGATCGAGAGCGCCGAAGGCGACATAAAGACGGGCATGCAGATCGTACTGCGCGCTTTAGAGGAACCCGTACGCCAGATCGCGTTCAATGCGGGCATTGAGGGCAGCATCGTCGTGGAGAAAATCAAAGCGGCGAACGACCCGAAATTTGGCTACGATGCGGCAAAGAACGAGTATGGCGACCTCGTGTCCAAGGGCATCATCGACCCGACCAAGGTGGCAAGAAGCGCGCTGCAGAACGCGGGCTCCATCGCTGCGATGCTGCTCACGACCGAGAGCATCGTGACAGATATACCCGAAGAGCATCCGGCACCGCCAATGCCGGCCGGCGGCGGCGGAATGGGCGGCATGTATTAAGCCGTTTCCATACCAGCATACGAAAGCGCGGGGCGTTGCCTCCGCGCTTTTTTGCATTCCATAATACAGTTCATGATACCGTTTCTGTCGGCGCTTGTGTCGGAACGGGCGTCGGCGCCTGTGTCGGAACGGGCGTCGGCGCCTGTGTCGGAACGGGTGTCGGCGCTTGTGTCGGAACGGGCGTCGGCGCTTGTGTCGGAACGGGTGTCGGCGCCGCTGTGGGCGCCGCGGTTGCCGTTGGCTTCGGCGTCGTCTTGGGCGTCGCTGTCGGTTTGGGCGTCGCTGTCGGTTTGGGCGTCGCTGTCGGTTTGGGCGTCGCTGTCGGCGTCCCGGTGACACCGGGCGTCGCCGTTGCTTCAGGCGTCGCCGTGGGCGTCAAACCGGGAGTTTCCGTTTGATCGGGCGTCGCCGTGGGCGTCAGCAGCACTCCCCCTGCATTTTCATTGTTATCCCCGGAAACCGTTCCTTCCGTCGTATTCAGCGTCGGTATCGGGGGCGTAAACAGCCCGCCCGGTATCAGCAGCGCTGCCAGCAGTGCGACCGTCGCCACAAGCCCCAGCCCTAAAAGCACGATGCGTCCGCCGCGTCTTCCCGGCCTTACCGTCCTCGCTTCTCCCGCATAAGGCGCATCCGCCGCGCGCCTTTTCGCCGCTGCAATGCGCGCTGTGTGCTTTTTGCCGCCCGGCGTATACTCGCGCGGCTTCGGTGCCGCCTTAACCGCCGCCTTCGCCTTACGGCTCGGGCTTTCGGCAGCGACATACCCCGCCTCGCCATATAGCGATTGATCGACAACACGGCCCGCCAAGGCGATGCTTCCGGCGGTATTTTTCCTTATGGCTGTGTCGTCCTTTACAGCCTGATTGGCATATTCGGCGCTTTTAATCCGCTTCGCATTGGCCCGATGCTCACCGGGATATTCATCATACGTTTCCGGCTGCATCGTTTCCATATCTTCGGGCGCGGCATGCTTGGGCGTATAATCGCTCTTTGGCTTCTTCCATATCGAGTCGCCATCCAGATCCTCCGGCGCGGCATGTCGCGGCACATAAGCGCGTTTTGTTTCCTTTTTCATTGCCCGTGTTTCCGCGCGGCTGCCATCTTCCGCGTCCTCCGGCACGGCATGGCATGGCGCATTCGCTCGCCGGACAGTTGATATCTTTTCAGCGCGCTTGTCGTGGCTGCTGTCCTCGGCGCTTTCCGGCGCGGCATGTCGCGGCGAATAAGCGCGCTTTGTTTCCATCATTAACGCGCGGATTTCGCCCCGGCTGCCGTTCTCCGTGCCTTCCGGCACGGCGTGGCGCGGCGCATAGTCGCGATGCTTATCATCTGCGGCCCCATTCCTTTCAGTCCCCGTCCGGCTTCGGCATGCCGCGCTTTCCGGCGCGGCACTTTTTAATATATACACGCTTTTTAAAGTATGCCCTTTTCTTTTCTTACGTATGTACGCGCTTTGAGAAGCGGCAGCCTGTCCCTTACGTGTATGGGCGGATTCGCTCATCATTTTACGGGCGTCCGCCGATGCGCGCCGCTCCATCTCCCCCGTAATGGCATTGCGCTGCGAAGCCGTCCGGCAGACCGCGTCGCTTTGTTCAGGCCGTTCCGGCACGTAAACGCGCACGGACGGCAGCGGCCTTGGCGTCAGCTTATACTCCGGCTTATACTTTTTCTTTTTTTGCGGGCTCAAACCCGAGAACATCAGCACGCGTATCACCTCTTTCCTCAAGCACAATATTATGTATACCAATGATACATCAGATGTTACGAAAAGTCAAAGATTCGTAACATATACGTAATAATTACCATGCGGGCAATAAAAAAAGGCGCTGCTGAGGTTATCGCGGCAGCGCCTGTTGATACAACAGACTATGAATAATATTTTGCGATGTAATTCTCGATACCAATGGCATTGATCAATGCCTCGACCGTCGCCGGGCCTGCCACGCCGTCGGCGGAAAGCCCTTTGCTTTGCTGAAACGCGGCGAGCGCTTCCCTCGTACCCTTGCCAAAGCAGCCGTCCGGCGATACACTGTACCCCAATGCCTGCAGCATATACTGTATGCGCGCGACACGCTCCCCCGACTGACAGCCATACTGCGCGTACTGATACACGCGGTTATTCAGCGACGGCGGCACGCTGCCGCCATTATACCTTCCGCCGTAGTTATGCGTATAAAAGTAATTGCCGCCGATCGTTGTGCAGTACGGGTGGCTGCCCCAGGCGGCACCTTCCGTGCCGCTTCCCTTGAAGAAATACGCATTCTGCGGCACAAGCCACACTTCGTTGTCCAGCACGGCGTGCGCGGCGTCAATCGCGCTCTGCTTGGGCGTTACGGACTCTTTATACGAAAACTGGTTTCTTGCCGTCACCACCGCCGTAATGTTGGGGCCGAAACGGCCACAAAACACGCGGTTCATAATCACGTTCCCGACCGCGATCATTGCGTTGGTGCTGCCCGCTTCAATTTGCATAATACGTGCGAGAACGATCACTTCGTCATTCGTATAATCGTAGTGATTGCTCGAATAGCCCACGCTGTCGTAATAAGCATCCGATGATACCGCGAAACAAGCGACAAGCGAAGCCATATCAGCGCCCGCCGGAGGAGGCATCGTCGAATAATCCAACACCATCGGCGGCGCTACCGTCGATACCGGCTTTGGCGCCGCTGTCGGTGCGGATGCCGACGCTTCCCGCGTTTCCGCGGGCTTCGGCGTCGCCGTAGCCTTCGGCTTTGGGGTGGCCTTCGGCTTCGGAGTCGGGGTTTGCTCGATATCGGGCGCGGTCGTCGGTATCGGGCCCGCGAAAGCATCCGGCTGCGTCGTGGGCACCGGCGTAGCGATGAGCGCGATGGGCTTTACAGCGGTCTCGGTATTGGAAGGCTCCGCCGCGCTTTCCGGCGCCAGCAGTATAAGCAGCAGCAGCACGGTAACCAGCACGGCGCATCCGGAATAAACAAATGCGCGAAGGCGTTTTCCGGCTGCTGCGCCGCGCTTCAAGCGTGCAGCGTTTTCCAAAAGTGAATTTTTCTTTCGTATTTTGTCCGGCAGCGCGGCCAGCGCGCGCAAAAAAGAGCGGCCATAAAAAAGAGCCAAGGCAATTGCCTTTACAATCTTTTTCACGCGTTTGGGGATTTCTTTTTTTTGCGATTGCTCCGGCTGCCCAATTGGCTGGGGCTTGCGTCGAAACTTTCCTCGAAGCGGGCCTTTACCCGGCATCTTTACCATGCGCTTCTCCTCGCCGTTTCGCTCGCTTGATTATAACCGAAAATATTCAAATAGTCAAACTTTCGTAACACATATGTAATATAATTCGCATACGTTCGTCCGCACCAAGCCGCATCCGCACACGTTACGCGGCCTTGATATGCGCGCTTTCAACCGTTAGGGAACAGCTGCGCCATCCTTTCATCGGACAGGTCAAAATAGCTTTGCAGGCTTTTCTTGGCCGCATCCCTGCGGCATGAAATGACCTCACGAAGGTTTGCGGCATCTTTCTCCCATTTGCTCACGGATCTCGGGAACGGCCATCTTTCCACGGTGCGCGGAATCTCTTCTTCAATGGAATCTACCAGTCCGTCGTACAATGCCAATAGGTTATCGGTTGTCAGCGTGGTGTTTAGCATCAGCGCATACCGCTCAATAAACTTCTGCTCCCACTCGGCGTTATTGCCGAACGCGTCATACAAATACATGTATGTTTCATGCTTTTTGCCCATTGAATCCACAGCCCTTCTGACATAAACGCCTCGGAAAAAAGTCCCAAAAATAAATTTCGATTTCCTGTTAAGGCACAGATCGAAATCATAGAACACAGGCCGCCATTTCATGGCATTGTCTGTCGTATGCACGTATTTTTGATTGTATGTGTCATAGCAATCAAAGAAAGTTTCGGCAATCAGGTAATCCATAAAGTTATCCGAATCCGCGAGGCTTGTGTACTTCTCGAAATTGTCCGCATTG
>CAYNFL010000139.1:0-5132 GCA_964396465.1 uncultured Christensenellaceae bacterium | reverse complement strand
AAAGCCTTCCCTTGGGGGAAGGTGGCGCGCAGCGCCGGATGAGGGTCACTACCGTTCTTAAACCGCCTTGTCAATCTGCTCGCATATACCCTGAAAATTCCGCTGCACATCCAAATTCGTAAAACGCAATACCTTTATCCCAAGGCTTTTTAAAAACGACGTCCGCTCTTCATCATACTCCAGCCCTTGCTGTATGTAGTGCTGCGAACCATCTAATTCAACTACCAGTTTGGCATGATCGCAATAAAATCGACAATGTAGTTTCCGATAACCTTTTGCCGGTTGAACTGAACCGGGTAATTCTTTAAAAAATCATACCACAGATGTCGTTCTTCCCGTGTCATGTTTTTTCTTAAGTTTTGAGCATTCGGCTTAAGTCTTTCATTCTAAGGAAGAATCATTTTCACCCTCATCAATCCCCTTCGGTCTGTATTGCCCAGATATCCTACTGGTATCCCAGCTCCTTCATCACGCGCGCGCTGTCGCGCCAGTTCTTCTCCACGCGCACGAACAGCTTCAAATACACCTTCATGCCGAGCATCTCTTCCAAATCCTTGCGCGCCATCGTGCCGATGCGCTTCAGCATCTCGCCGCCGCGCCCGATGATGATGCCCTTATGCCCCTCGCGCTCGCACAGCAGCGCCGCCTCGATGTCCCACATGCTGCCGTCCTCACGCTGCTCCATGCGTTCGATGAGCACGCCCACGCCGTGCGGCACCTCTTCGCGCAGCAGCATGAGCGCCTTCTCGCGTACGGTCTCCGCCGCCATCGCGCGCACGCTCTGGTCAGTATACTCATCGCCCGGGTAATAACGCGGCGCGGGCTTCAGGTACGCCCGCAGCGCGGCATGCAGCGCGTCCACACCCTCCCCGGTTTTAGCCGATATCACGTGTATGCTGCCCTCCGGTATGCCCAGCGCTTTGAGCGCCTGCACCGCCGCTGCCGTTTTCTCTTTGCCCGCCGCGTCCGCCTTGTTGACGGCGGCCAGCACGGGCGCGCCGCAGGAGAGCAGCCTCGGCGCGAGCGCTTCGTCGCGCGGCCCCACGCCGTGCAATGCGTCCACCACGAGCAGCGCCGCGTCGATGTCCTCGAGCGCGCCGAAAGCCGTTTTCACCATGTATTCGCCGAGCCTGTTCTTCGGGTTCTGCACGCCGGGGGTGTCCATAAACACCATCTGGTCCTCCGGCGTGGAGCATATACCCGCGATGCGGCTGCGCGTGGTCTGCGCCTTTTCCGAAACGATCGCGACCTTCTCCCCCACAATGCGGTTGACCAATGTCGATTTGCCCACGTTGGGGCTGCCCATTACGGCGATAAAAGCCGATTTGTGTTCCATTTATTTCTCCAGATTGTCGCCCGTGAAAGCGTAAGGCAACAACTCGTTAATCTTCTTGATATCGCGCTGCCCGCCCGTGCCGGTGCAAATTACGTCCATATCGCGCGAAAACTCGACAAGCGCCTGTCGGCACACGCCGCATGGGTACGTGGGCCCATCCGCGTCCGAGGTAATCGCGATCGCGGTGAAATCGCGCGCGCCGTCCGTCACGGCTTTAAACAGCGCCACGCGTTCCGCGCAGCACGTCACGCTGTAAGAGGCGTTCTCCACGTTCGCGCCCGTATACACGCGCCCGTCGGCGCACAGCAGCGCCGCGCCCACATGGAAATGCGAATACGGCGCGTACGCGCCGCCCTTTGCTTTTTCCGCCTGCGCAATCAGCGCGTCATATTCCTTCATCATCACCCCAGCCTCTCACTGTTCACTATCTGCTGTCTACAGCCCTGTTCTTTCCATCACCTTGCGCTGCATGGCGCGCATCGCCAGCTCGCCTTCCTCCGTTTCATGATCGTAACCGAAGAGGTGCAGCATCGCGTGCGCGGTTAAAAAAGCCACCTCGCGCATTAGGCTCTGGCCGATCTCGTCCGCCTGCCGCTGCGCTTGTTCCAGCGATATTGCTATGTCGCCGAGGTAATCCTCCACGCCCGACGGAAACGACAGCACGTCGGTAGGCGCATCGATGCCGCGAAACTGCGCGTTGAGCCGCCGGATGGTGTTATCGTCGGTAAACAGCAGCCCCGCGCGGAAGGCCTGTCCTTCCATCTTCGCCGTGACCTTCGCGGCGCGTATTGCTGCGATGCGCACTTCGCGCGGCGGCAGCGCCTCCTCCGCGGTGATGTAGAGCTTTCTCATAAAGCTACTCCTGTCCCGGATATTTTACGCGTTCGTGCAGCGCGCCTTCATAAACGCCTGTGAACGCCTGCGCGATACGGTTTAAGTCCTGCCGGTTTAAAGGCGTTTCATCGAGCTGCCCGTCGTTGTAGCGCTCGCGGATCAGCTTGCCGATCATCTCGCGCACCGATTCGATCCCAGCATCGCCCATGCTTCTCACTGCGGCTTCCGCGCAATCGGCCAGCATTACGATGGCAGCCTCGCGCGTTAAGGGGCGCGCGCCGGGATAGCGGAACTGCGCCGCCTGTGATTCGATCCCCGCTTCGATAGCCTTGTGATAGAAGAACGCAATCTGCGTGCTGCCATGGTGCTGCGCGATGATGGAGAGCACCTCGCGCGGCAGCTTGTATTTGTGCGCGAGTTCAAGGCCATATGTCACATGCCCCGCAATGATCTTTGCGCTCTCGCGCGGATCGATCAGATCGTGCGGGTTGCTGCCCTTCTGGTTCTCCGCAAAATACAACGGGTCTTTGAGCTTGCCGATATCGTGGTAATACGCGCCCACGCGGCAGAGCAAAGAGGAAGCGCCTACGGCATCCGCGCCCGCCTCCGCAAGGTTCGCGGTTAAAATACTGTGATGGTATGTGCCTGGCGCCTCTAAAGTCAGGCGCTTTAGCAGCGGATGATTGGGGTTGGAAAGCTCCAAAAGCTTGGCGGGGGTAGCGGCACGGAAAACCGCCTCCCACAGCGGCAATGTGCCGATGGCCAGCACGCCCGATGCGAGCCCGCTGCCCATCGCGTACGCGCCGGATATCGCGAGCGTCTGCATCGAAAACGTTGACGAGCCAATCAGCTGGCTTAAGATTGCGACAAAAGCGCTGACTGCGCCCGCCGCGAGCCCCGCCGTGATCAGCGAGGCGCGGCGCATCGACCGGTGCAGCGCGAGCACGCAGGCTTCGCCGCCGAGCACCGCCGTCATGACGGAGTTCAATGATACTGTACTGAAAAGCCCCGCGTTCCATGAAACGGCCGGAACCAGCGCAAACGCCAGAAACACCGTGAACGCGAGCGCGTTGCGCTGTGAAATCAGCGTGCAGGCAAGCATCGTACCGAAGAATACGGCGATGAAACGTTCGTCGAAACGCGCGAGCGCAACTGTAAGCCCCGCGGTCACCACCGCGATGGACGCGAGCATCAGCAGATGGCGCGTATCGGTGAGCAGTTCGCGTTCGAACTGGGACAGGTAGACGCCGTATATGATGAACAGCAGCATGATATAAACGAACATTGAAATGTACAGCAAGTAATCCGTTTCCTGCCCGCCCACGACGCCGAGCGCCTCAAGTACGCCGAATTGCGCCTCCGTAACCACATCACCCGCGGCCACTACCGTTTGCCCTTCCTTATAGCTGAAGTCGCCGGGCAGCACTGCTGCCTCGGCCTCGCTCTGCTCCTGAACCAGCGCAACCTCGTCCACAACATAGTTGGGTAAAAGATGCATGTCCACGGGCAGCATCGCAAGGTAGGAAAGCTCCGCGCTCGCAAACAGCGATTCCATATTGCCGCGCACGCCTTCCTTCGCCGAATCCAGATATTCCTCCTTGATGCCGTTGCTGAGCGCGGCCGCTGTGGATTCCGTCACCGCCGTGCGCATCGATTCGATATCCTCCTCCGTCATCGCGGCCGCGGCGTATACGGCGGTATCCGGCATATCGGGCGAACCGAGCGCATCGCGGATACCCTGCATCTGTTCATCCGACATGAAGTCTTCCCATACGACATTAGAGGGGTCGTAAGTATGCGCATACTGGTAATAATATCCTCCGTTTACTAACTGCGCGGTGATATACGCATCCTTGAGCGCTTCCGGGATGCCCGCCATGCCGTCAAAATACGTGCCGATATCGGCAAGCACCTGCTCTGATATGCCTTCGTCTACCTTATAGGGCGGATCCTCGGCAGCTGTAGAGCGCGCCGCGTCGATTGCCTGCTGCATGGATACGGAATCCACCACCGGCTTGCTCGCCGTGATCGTGGCGGGCGCAACCTCGCCTGCCGCAAAGTCGTATTGAACGGGAGTGATGGAAAACGCCACAAGCAAATATACGACTGCCAGCACAACGATACCGATGGCCGCCGCAAAAACAAGCTGCCTGCGCGTATTCTTTTTCTTCTGCATCACTGCCTCCTGTTGGTCTTCTCGAACCGTTCGTAAGCGCGCACGATGCGCTGCACGAGCTCGTGGCGCACCACGTCCCTCGCGGTTAAATACATGATGTAAATGCCCTCGATGCCTTCGAGTATGCTGACGCACTGCACGAGCCCGCTCTTGCGCTCTTTGGGCAGGTCAATCTGCGTGATGTCGCCCGTCACCACGGCGCGCGAATTCTCGCCAAGCCGCGTTAAAAACATTTTCATCTGTTCCTCGGTGCAGTTCTGCGCCTCGTCAAGCACGATAAACGCGTCCGCCAGCGTGCGCCCGCGCATGTACGCGAGCGGCGCAACCTCGATCACACCGCGCTCGGAGAGCCGCGCGAACGTTTCACCGCCTAAGAATTCGTAAAGCGCGTCGTAAAGCGGCCGAAGGTACGGATCCACCTTGGTCTGCAAATCGCCCGGCAAAAAGCCGAGGCTCTCCCCCGCCTCCACCGCGGGGCGCGTCAATATGATGCGCTCCACTTCTTTGTTTTTTAGCGCGACGACCGCCATCGCCATCGCGAGGTACGTTTTGCCCGTACCCGCCGGGCCGATCGCGAAGGTCAGCGTGTTCTCCTTCATCGCGCGCACATAGCGCTTTTGGCCGATCGTACGGCTTTTCACCTGACGCCCGCGGCTCGTGATCGCGATCACGTCCGCCATGATCTCCTCGATGGCGTCCGCGTTGCCCTCGCGTGCGAGCTCCACCGCGTAGCGGATACGCGATATGTCAATCTTCTCTTTCCTGCGCGCCATATCAAGCAGCTTG
>CAYNFL010000138.1:0-5160 GCA_964396465.1 uncultured Christensenellaceae bacterium | reverse complement strand
TGATGATTGTCATCATGGTGTTCATACTGCTCATCGGGGGCTCGTTCACGCTGCTCGACCAATCGGGCATATTGAAGGCGGTCATCGCACGCATCGCGGCGAAGATGTACAAACGCAAATATCTGCTTATCGCGGTAATTTCGGTCGTGTTCATGTGCTTAGGCTCGTTCTTCGGCATATTGGAAGAGATCGTGCCGCTGATTCCGCTCATCGTGGGGCTCTCGTTCATGCTCGGCTGGGACAGCCTGATGGGGCTGGGGCTTAGCTTACTCGCCACGAGCTTTGGTTTCGCGGCGGCGCTGTTCAACCCGTTTTCGGTGGGCATCGCGCAGAACCTCGCGGGCGTGGCGATGTACAGCGGTACGTGGCTGCGGCTCATATTCTTTGTGCTGATCTACGGATTGCTGCTGCTGTTCCTCATCCGCTACGCGAAGAAGCTCGATAAGAACCCGCAGGCCTCGCGCGTGTACGCGGAGGATACGGAACGCCGCGAGAAATTCCGCATGACGCCGGAACAGATCGCGGAGGCGGCGAAGTTCAAAAACGCGCCCATTATATTCGTCGGCACGCTGCTCGGCGTGATGCTGCTGTTCCTCGTCTCGGCTTCGCTGCTTGGCCTTGCGGACTACTCGATGATCGTGGTCGCAGTAATATTCATCATCGCTTCCATCGTAGGCGCGAAGCTCGCGGGGTATAAGGGCATCGCCAAAACGTTCTTCAAGGGTATGCTGGATATCGCGCCGGGCATCGCGCTGATCCCCATGGCATTCGCGGTCTATATGATCATACTCGACAGCGGCATCAAAGATACGATACTGTTTAATTGCTCATTGGCGATTGGCGGCTTGAGCCCTTATGTGAGCATACTGCTGATCTACGCGGTGGTGCTCGTGCTGGAGCTGTTCGTCGCGCAGGCCTCCGCAAAGGCGTTCCTTGTAATGCCGCTGCTCGTACCATTGGCGGCGCTCGCGGGCATCGGCGGGCAGCCGGTGGTGCTGGCCTACGTGCTGGGCGACGGCTTTCTCAACGTGCTGTATCCCACCAACGCGATGCTGCTCATCGCGCTGGGGCTGACCACCGTGAGTTACCCCAAGTGGTTCCGTTTCACGATCGGCTTGCAGCTCATCGTGATGGCGCTCTCCGTGGGGCTGCTGATGGCCGCGATCGCTATCGGATACTGACGGTAACAGGATAAGGGAGGGGAAGCCCCTCCTTTTCTTTTGCCCTTATATAAAGTCCCCGGTAAAATCCTCGGGATTGTTTTTCCGATACTCGACGAATATCTGCTTCGGGTATTTTTTCCGGAGCATTCTGTCCGATGCGGCATCCGTTAAAATGTCCTCAATGGGGCACTCGTAGTCCACCTTATCGATGAACTGCCCCTCGTTGGCGGTAAACGATATATGCGGGTAATGCCTGCCTTCCTTCTCCTCAAACCCATGCAATGTACCCGGCACCTTGACGCTGCTGCGGTTTCTGATGATGCTTTTAACGATCATGAACGGCAGGCGGATGATCGCAAATATCCCTTTGATGATGGCCAGAGGGATAAAGGGCGGTTCCGTCTTGGTTTCGCTTTGCAGCTTTTCAAGCTGCGCGATGATCAGCTCGTCGTTTTGGAATGTACGGGGAATATGCAGTGGGAACAGCCTCGATTCAAACCGGACACGGATGACGCGGCCGGTAACTTTGACAGAGTACACCTCGCGCATGATATAGAATTTGTTGTCAGGCTCCTCGTCGCCTCCGCTGCGGTAAAAATACGATACATAACCGTCGGGCCGGATACGGAGCCTTTGCGTCTTCGAGCGGCCGCATGCGTACCCCAAATACCCACCCGCGACAGGCAGGGCGATGAAGGGCATTGCCGCGAAACAGCCGAGTATGATGGCGAAGACAGTACCACTAATCTCCGGAAACAGTAAGAGGGTCAGCCAGCCGAAAGCCGGAAGTATGATTACCGTGAGAAAGAATACCGTTTTGGGCAGGTGCAGGTAACGTTTTCTCGCTTCTTTGTCCATACTGAAGTCTGATGGCATAGATGTCTCCCCTCGGTTTTTTGTATATTGTACCATAATACTATTGTTGACATATACACTTTTCAGTACGAAGCGCCAAAACCATTTCAGTATTGGAAAAAATATTTAAAAGCGAATGCGATGAATTTGCATAAGTAAAAGGTAAAATAAATGTGTGCAACCCATATCAGAGGAAAAAAGGTTGTGTTATTTACGGCGATATACTATCTTGTTTTTAAGCCTATCCAAGCTGCCAAAGGATTGCTATACATAAGAACTTCGGGGAGACACGACAGGAATCAAATGGAAAAGCGAAAGAGAGTCGTTTCAAATATCATGATGATCGGCTTTGTGAGCCTGTTCATCGACATGAGCACCGAGATGGTGTATCCGCTGATTCCGTTGTATTTAACTACGGCGCTTGGCGCGACGCCCGCCATCGTGGGCGTGATTGAGGGTATCGCGGAAAGCATCGCGTCGCTGCTCAAGGTAATAAGCGGATATATCGGAGATGTGCGACAGAACAAGAAGAGGCTTATATTCGCGGGCTATTCTATGTCTGTATTATATAAAATCATTTTGCTGGTTGCCGGGTCTTGGGGGGGAGTGCTGGCCGCGCGTGTGATCGACCGCACGGGCAAGGGCATCCGAACTGCGCCGCGCGATGCGCTCGTCGCGCAGTCCTGCGGGGACAGGAAGTTCGGCGGCGCTTTCGGCCTGCACAAGATGCTCGATATGGCGGGTTCCGCCGCGGGCGCGCTGCTTGCTTTTTTGTTTCTCGCGCAGGGGTCGGGCTATAAATCCGCGTTTGCTTGGGCGCTGATACCCGCGGCCATCGGCATAATGATTATATGCGCGGTACGTGAGAATAAATGCGGGGATGCATCGCGCGAGAGGTTTTCTCTCAAAGGCGTGAAGCTTGACAGGCGTACCAAACTGTACCTTGGTATCGTGTTCTTTTTCTGCCTCGGCAACTCATCCAATGCGTTTCTGCTGCTTAAAGCACAGGAGTCGGGGTTTTCATCCTCCGAGGTGGTGCTGCTGTATCTCATATTCAACATCGCGGCTTCGGCGCTGTCACTTCCGTTTGGCAGGCTCTCTGATAAGATCGGGCGCAGCCGGGTATTGGTTCCGGGCTATATCGTATACGGCTTCGTATACTTGGGTTTCGCGCTGCTGAACTCTCAAATTACCGCTATTGTGTTGTTTGTTTTATACGGTGCGTATACCGCGCTGATCAGCGGCACGGAGCGAGCGCTGGTTGCGGAGGCCGCCCCGGCGGAATTCAGGGGAACGGTGCTGGGTATTTACGGTATGCTGCAGGGCATCGGGCTGCTGCTGGCGTCAGTCATCGCGGGGGTGCTGTGGGATACGGTGAGCTCCGGCGCGCCGTTCCTTTTTGGCGGCGGCGTGGGGCTGCTGTCTGCGCTGCTCGCGGTGGTGGTGCTGCGGCCGCGGAGAGGTGAAACGGCAGCCCGTGCTTGACCCGCATTAAAATATCCGGTATATTTAGTCAACAAAGGATATTCAGCCGCTGCGGAGCTATAGCGTATCGCTGTGGTTACCAGAACGTATCAGGGGGGATACAATGAAGAAGTTATTGATGGTTATGGTTGCCTGCCTGATCTTCATGGCTTCAGGCTGCGCAAATGCGCCCGCAGCATCACCTGCCGCGGATGCCGCGACAACCGCGGTATCGGCGACAGAAGAAATTCAGCCCACGCCCAGCCCGGCGGCGCCTACGCCAGTTCCGAGCGATGCGGCGTACGGGAACCTCGACGGGGAACTGCTGGCTGCGCCGGACGTTCCGGGTACGGAAAAGGCGGTGCAGGAAAAGGACGGCATTGACAGGGTTGTCTATCTGGCCGCGGCGGGAAACCCATACGGCATGGAAGAGGGCGCGTATGCCGGGGAGTACAAAAAAAACGTGTCGGTGGACGGCACGGAAACGGGCGGCGTCGCGCTGGTGGGCACCGTGGCGGAATCGCTTTTGAATGACACGCTTGCGGTAATCCCCGCAGGAGAGCCGCGCGTTAAGGCTGCGCTGCCGATGGATATTGCGGAGGCGGGGGAGGATGAGGTAACCGTAAAGGTGGGCGATTACGCGATCAACGTGGCCTGCGACACTGCGCTGACCGTGCTCTGGATAGCGCCGGGCTCAGAGCTACTTTACATCGGCGTTGCTAATGATGGTGATTACATTTATGATGTGAGAAATACGCAGTATGAAAGCGTTGAAAGCGATGGGACACTCAATCTGGCGCAGTATTTTCAGCTGGCGGACGGAGAGATGTACGAGCTGCCCAATAACCCGATGACCAATGAGAATATGATGATCTTTCTGCAATTGTTTATTGATGATGGCGCGATATTCAGCACCTACGGGCCGGATTTTCAAGGCTTTGCGTACGTCAAAACGACCGAAAACATCCCCAACCTCTTCGGGTACAGCGCCTACGATGACCCGACGGGGGTGAGCAAAAGCGTGTCCCTCTCCTGCCGTGAGACGCGGAGTGAAACTCGCTACACGCTGACGACAAAAGATTTGCTGACAGTCGGCGATGTGCCGGTATTTCTGACCGCGGAATAACGGCGCGGCCTGAGCGGGAGGGTTTGAGGTGTTCAATCTGTTCTCCAATTCGGACTTTGGCGGATGGCTGATATTGTTTCAGATGCGGCTGTATTCATCTATCGTGAACCTGCTGCTTTTCTCCCCGGATATTATTGTATCTATCATCTTTATTGCGATGCTGGTAATTTGCCTTGTGCTGTTCTACATGCGCAAGCGCACCTTCCGCATCGTGTATCTCATCATTTCGGGGCTCATCATATTCATCAACATCGCGGCGCTGCCGGGATCGCTCTATTCGCTGATCAGTCAGGCGCTAATCGAGGCGGTGGTCATCATCGCATTGTTTCGTTCGGAGCGTGTCAACAGCGCGTTCTTTTAAGAGCATGCCCGAAATTACTCCTTGCATCTTACCTCCCCGTTGTTTATAATGCATATTGCATCAGGGCACTAGGGCCTTTGGCGAAAGAAAACCCCTTCGCCAAGCAAAGAATTTTTTGACCATCCCTTATGGGATCAAGGCCATACGGACAGCCGGGTCAAAAGCCGAAGCTGGCAACTTTGTTGCCTTAT
>CAYNFL010000137.1:0-5271 GCA_964396465.1 uncultured Christensenellaceae bacterium | reverse complement strand
CAACGTGGATGTATTAAAAGAAGCGCTGGCTTGGCGGCGCGGCATGGACGAAACGACATTTGAAACCACCTACATCAACATCACCGATGCTCAGCGGCAGGCGGCAATTGAGAAAGCCGACGCAAACCTCGAAAGGCTCTATAAGGTCGTGGAAGGCAACGATTTTGCCGAGTATATCGCCATTTCTATCGAGCAGAGCAACGATCAGATCGCAAGCTTAGAAAAATCGAATGAGACACTTCAGGCAGAAATCGCGGATTATGAAACAAAGAAAGCCGCCGCCGAGCAGGAATACAACGATATGGTGACGCAGAATGCGGATACGGACGCGCTTTCACAGAAGACGAAGGAAATCGCAAACATTGCGGCGCAGATCGCCGCCATTCAGGACAATATCAACAGCAATGATAAGTACGCCCAAAACATCAAAGACGTTTCGATACCGATGCTTCAGTATCGGCTTGATAACAGCATTATACCGAACGACGGGTCTTGGCAGGATAAAGCGCTCACGAGCAAAGAGAGTAGTTTAAGTCAACTCGCTTACAACACGATCGTGACGGAGGAACAGTATAACAGCACGCAGTATGATTATTTAAAACAGCAGTATCCCACATATTCTGCATACACAAAAGCGATGCAGAAGCTGATTGACGGGTTTAATACAAGTGTCTACGTCGCGGATCAGTCGCTTGAAAACGGCAAGCCGGATATGTCTTTCGTTACCGACGGGGCAAGAAGCCAGACGGCGAACTTCCTTTACTTTTCGGTATTCGTTGCGCTGCTTTCCGTCGTGATCGGCGGTTGGCTGATGGCGAGCGAGTTTCAGTTCGGCACGATCCGCCTGCTGATGATACGCCCCAAAACGCGCGAAAAGATTTACATGTCGAAGTTCACCGCCGGCCTTGTGCTCTGCCTTGGCATCTATATCGCAGGCGCGTTGGTCAATTTGATCATGAACGGCATATTGTTCGGCTTTGCCGATTTCGCAAATCCCTATTACTTCATCGGCGGGCAGGTCGGCTTCTTCGGTTACTTCCTGCCGAAGCTTTTCGCCTGCATGATCACCATACTGTTCGGATACTCCGTGGCATTCTTCTTCTCCACAGTGGTGAAAAACATCGCGGTAGCGGTGGCGGTGCCGATCGTGCTGTTCGTCGGCTGCTTTATTGCGATGAGCCTGTTCTCTGCCATCAATGGCAATGGCCCGATCGCTTACGCTGTGAGCAGTAACGGCGGCGGAATGGCGTTATCGGGTATGCCGGCTTGGATTGCTTATACGCCCCTGCCATACGTGCAGATATCTTCGTTCTTCGTGGAGAATTCTACAGTCAATATGCTCATCGATAACGGTTCGCCTATCAATTTGGGCTACGGCCTCGGCCTGCTGGGCGGGCTGTCGGTCATATTTGCGCTGATACCGCTGTGGGTATTTAAGAAAAGGGATATCATGAATTAAGAGGAAAAACATATGAGCGACAATAACAGCTTTTTAAGTAACTACGGCAACAAGAGGCCGGAGGAAAGCTTGGCTCCGGTTCCGGAAAAGAAACTGACGTTTGAAGAAAAAAGCGGTTTCAAAATGTCCAAGCATGATCAAACTCGCCCGCCTGAAGGTTCAGGCGGTAATAAGCGTCCGCCCGCGATATTGATCGCGGGCGGAGCCGCGCTCATCGTCATTATCATTGTGCTTATCATCATATTGAGCGGCGGCGGCGTCGAGGTGATCGACCTCACAGGGCGGACGCTGACCGACGCGAAGCTGTGGGCCAGCCAAAACGGCGTCATGATGTCCCAGCTGGAAGCATACAGCGACACGGTCGAGGAAGGCAGCGTCATCGGGCAGGATGTTCCGGCCGGAGAAAAGCTGCCCAAGGGAAAGTTCCTGACGGTGACGGTTTCGCTCGGGCATGATATGGGCGTCATGGTGCCGCTGCCGGATTTTATGTCGATGACATCCGATGAGGTGAAAGCATGGGCGGATGGAAACTATATGAGCAAAGTACGCATCTCTGCGGAATTCAACGAAAGCGTACCGGCCGGAAAAGTGGTCAGCTTCAACGTAAACGATTCGACGGTGGTAAACGAGGTGCGGCGTGACGCGTCCATCGTTGTGGTCGTTTCCAAAGGGCCTGAGGAAGAAACTGCCACGATCAAGGTGCCGGATTTTAAAACGAAGTCGCTCGCGGAATGCTTTACGTTTGCGAAGGAGAACGGCATTACGCTGACCGTCAACGAGGAATACGACGATTATGCGCCCGCAGGCACCATCATGTCGCAAAGTGTAAAGGCCGATCAGATGGTCGCCAAAGGCACCGAAATCACGCTCGTGGTATCGCTGGGCAAAAGAATCGTCGTGCCCGACTTTTCGGATTATTACAAGGAAGCGGCCACCGCGAAAGCCTCGCAGCTCGGCATCACGGCGACGCTGACCGAGCAGTATTCCGGTTCCTCCGCGGGCGCCTTCATTTCGCAGAGCATCAAGGTAGACACGGTCTACACCGCGGGCGAGATACTCGAGCTTAAGTATTCGCTGGGCAACAGGGTCGTGGTCAGTTCCTATGTGGGCCAGACGCTCGACGCGATACAAGCGTGGGCGCTGGGGCTGGGCGAGAAGGGCGCGAAGATCACGATCAAATCGACCGAAACGATCAGCAGCTCGCCCAAGGGCACGATCATCTATCAGGATCAGGCCAGCAAGGAAATCAGCTACAAGACGACGATCAACGTCACGGTTTCCAAGGGCAGCGTGGTATATGTACCCGATTTCGTGGGGGAATACCGCAACTACAACTCCGCCATACTGCGCGAGGACGCGATCACCATGTGCGAGAAAGCGGGGCTGATCCCGGTGTTCGTGCAGGAAGCCAACAACACGTATTTGTACAACGAGATATGGTATCAGGACATCGCGGCAGGTACCGAGGTGACGCAGGGCACCAAGATCACGCTGAAGTACGTGCAATCTGCAATCACCACCGTACCCGGCGATCTTATAGATAAGACTGAAGCAGAAATCGACGCTGGTTTTATCCAAACACAAGGGTATGATGCAAGGCTGCGATTCGTCATCGTCCACGGCGATACCTACGATACGACTGGAACCATACCCAACAAAGTGGTCAACCTGTCGGTTGCCGCAGGCACTACGGTGGCTATGGGCACGACGGTTACGCTCACGCTCGGAGGAGGAACGCCAGCACCTTAACAGCCATACATAAAAGGCGTCCGATGATGATCACCGGACGCCTTTTTTATGCTCATATTGGTTACGACCTGCGGTTATACGCGATCAAATAGCCGGCGGCGGTGATCACGGCAACGCAGAATACGATCAGCGTCACCTTGAAAAAATCCTTACTAAAAAACGTCGGATTGAACTGGTTCAATATCACATAAGTGATGGTAAACAACGAAAGAATGATACATATATGTGGAATCAGCCTTTTTAGCATAGAAATTGTCTCCTTACTATTCGCCGATATAGATGATGTCGCTGCAACTCCGCCCACCTTTATATGGCTGGTTCACGAATTCTCCGGAAAACGCCATTTCAGATGTCTGTCCGCCGTCCATATTATATGCTTCCTGACATTTGAGATCGTAGAAAAGCTGTGACAGCTGTGTGGTCGTCATGCCGTCCGTAGGCTGCGGCGAACGCCCATCCACCACAACGAAGCAATAGTGTCCCGGCTCATAATACCCGATCGCCGTCCGCGGATTCGCCTTGTTCACGGTGCTGTTAAACTCCGTCATAGGTTGCCCGCCCTGAAGCAGCATTGGCCCCCACGACCAAACCTGATAAGCGCCCGCCTGCGTTACCGTATCGTAATCGAATTCTTCGGGCGAATACGCCTTCATCGTACCGTCGTAAAACATCACAAGCTGGTCTTTGGAGGGATTGTTTTTCGCATATGGCTGCCCGTTGCGAATAACCACCCCCGTATCTTTATTGTTAAGGCAGTAGTCGCCGTTGATCGCAATGACCGCGTTGTTTTCCTGCGCGATCACATTGGTATGTTCCGTATGCCCCATCGTATCGGTTTTCACCGCAAACGCAGTCTTAAAGTACTTTAATTCCGCTATGTATATATCCGCAACATAGCACGTCACGTTATCCTTTGTCATCTTTTCAATGGTCACGCTGATGTTCGCGCTGCGGTACGAAGTATCCGTCTTTTCAACCTCTCCGCCCGTGAACTTGTCCGCAAACTTCGCACGCCAGTCGTTGGGGTCAATCGTCGCTGTCGGCGTAGCAGCCGCAGCCGTATCCGTAGATGCCGCCGTTTCGCTGGAAACAACAGCGCTTTCAATCGGCGACGTCTCCGGCGATTCGCTTGTCAGCCAAGAAGGCTTCGGCAACGATTCGATCGGCTCCGTCTCTCCATGAAACACATAGTTCGTCAGATAAAACACCAACAGCAACAGCGCCGCGAGCAGCACGTCGATAACGATCATCGCCGCGACGGACATGCCGCGTTTTTTCTGCGGCTTGCGCGGGCCGCTCCCTCCCGCGCCAGTGCGCGGGGGCTTCACATGGAATTCGGGGTCGTCCAGAAATGAGTTCTTTCGGTAACCGTATTGGCTCATGCAATCTTGTTTCCTTTGCGTCATTCCACCATTATTCGCATTATACCTTTTTGCCGGAAAATTGTAAACGCAGCGCGATCATTTTTTACATTTAGCGTGTTGTTTGACGGCCTCTGAACACATGGCAAACGCGCCTCATAGAATACAGCATCAAAAACAATCGGGAGGAACACATTCATGCAAAGCGGCATCCGCCGTACCGGCGCACATCGCCCGGGCCGCGCGCCCGGCAATTTCCCGTGGTTTTATTGCTATCCGTATGCCTACGGCATACCGGGCGGCCGCCTTCAGGGCAGCGACCGCTTCGCTCCGTTTCAAAGCCGCAACAACAGCGTAGGTTTTACCGGCTACGATTATATGGGCGCCGCGCCGCGCTCGTCCAGCAACTGGCACGGCATACCGGGCGTGTGGGAGATGATGCCCGGCACGGGCGGTTTCCGTAACCACGACGAGGATATATAGGCCGCGGCGCGCTCCTGTGGATTACTAACAGATACATGCCTTTCTTACCGCACATAAAAACCGCTGGCAAACGAAGTTTGTCAGCGGCTGAAAGCGGCATGTTTCCGTGCCGCCTCAGTAAGAGCGCGATTGATTCATATCCAGATGGCGGTTTAAGTACGTGACACAATCGGACACCATCTTCTGATACTGGCGGGCTGCCGTGGTGAACCCCTTGAC
>CAYNFL010000136.1:0-5286 GCA_964396465.1 uncultured Christensenellaceae bacterium | reverse complement strand
CCACGAGGCGGTCGATGTTGGTGCGCACGGTCACGCGCGCCTTGGCCCTAAGCTCGATGCCGTCCTTGGCGATTGCCGCGACGACGGGCGTTTCGATGACCTTTGGGATGACGCTCATCTTGACCGCGGTCAAAACGTCGCGCCCCGCGAGGTCGATGGCCGTCGCGCGCTTAAAGTCGAGCGGGATATCGGCCTTCTGCGCCGCGATCAGCGCGTCAATCACGCGGTCCACATTGCCGCCCGCGAGGTAATGCGATTCGAGCATGTCGGTGGTGACGTTGATGCCCGCCTTCGTCGATTTGATTCGAGGCTTGACGATGCGCACCGGTGGAATTTTCCGCAGGCGCATGCCGATCAGCGACACGATGCTGAGCTTGACGCCTGCCGCTCGCGATTCGATCCAGAGCCGTACAGGCACGAAGCTGAAGAAGAACACTAGGAATATAAATGCGGCGACAATGATGATAACTAACGTCACGGTATCCATGGTTAATTGCTCCTTTATAAATAATTTTTATTATTCGCCAAGGTATTAGGCAGCAAACAATTATCAGATAAAAAGCTGCGGAGCCTATCGCTCCGCTTTTTTCACGAACACGCGCATGCCTTCGGTGCGCGTTACCTCGACGGGTGTTCCGGCAGGGATAAATTCGCTTTCGGTAAGCACGTCGATGCGTTCGCCCTCAAACGCCGCGGTGCCTGCCGGGCGCAGCATCGTTACGCTCAATCCGCGTTTGCCCGCAAAGCGCGACATATCGCTGCCCGCCACGAAGCCCTCCTCGCGCGTCTGTTCCGTTTTAAGCACCATGCCTGAGCGGTAGATGAGCCCTTTTTTAAAGCTTCGGGCTAACAAAAGCAGGAATAAGGTGACAATTGCCGCGATGATCACGAATAATATCAGCCCTTCGGCAAACGACTTGGCTTGAAACACGATGCACAGTATGAGGCATATGAGGCCAGATACACCGAAAATGCCGAAACCCGGTATAAACATTTCGATCGCGAGCAGTACGATGCCGGCAATGAAAAGCACCAGCGCCGCGATGTTGATCGATTCAAACAGAACTTCCATGCTCCATCCCCTCCATACCGGACTGTGAATGCGAATGATATTTAACATAGTATAACATATTATATGAAGAAAACCACAATAAATTATACCCTCCGGTTTCCGTCCTGCCCGGTTAGATTGACAGCGCGTCCGCCCGCATGCTATAATCAGCGCGTAAAAGGGAGTAGCTTCCGGATGGGAGGGTTGCCCGGCCGACAACACGCTGCAAATATGCAGCCGGCCGTGCGGTAATTGCGAGACTTTTAATGCGCAGCGCATTAAAGGTTTTTTTATTATCAATGCATCATACGTACCGTTGCGCAGAAATTAATAGAAAACGGAGAGGGAATATCGATGCGGAATCTGCCTTTCAGCATGAATAAAAACGCTTTGTTTGAGACGTTTTCCACGCACGAAAACGGGCTTGGCGCGCCGGAGGCGCAGCGCCGCCTGGAAACCTATGGCGCCAACGTGCTTCAGGAAGGCGGTAAAAAAACGCTGCTTTCCATTATATTAAGCCAGTTTAAAAACCTCATGATACTCGTGCTGTTCGCGGCCGCCGCGATCAGCGCGCTGCTCGGCGAGGTGTCCGACGCGGTGATCATATTTGCCGTGATACTTTTAAACGCGGTGATGGGCACGGTACAGGAGAGCCGCGCCGAAGCCGCGCTCGAAGAGCTCAAAAAGCTCTCCGCGCCCGGCGCGAACGTGCTGCGCGACGGCGCGGTGCGGGCGGTGAAGGCCTCTGAAATTGTGCCGGGGGATATCGTGCTGCTCGCCGCGGGGGATCATGTGCCCGCCGATATGCGGCTGATCTCGTCCGCTTCGCTGCGCATCGACGAAGCGATGCTGACGGGCGAATCGGTGCCTGCCGAGAAAAGCGCGGAAGCCGCGCTGGGCGAGGAAACGCCGCTCGCGGAGCGCATCAACATGGCGTATTCCGGCACGAGCGTGGTATACGGGCGCGCTGTGGGCGTTGCGGTCGCGACGGGCATGAATACCGAGATCGGCAAGATCGCGGGCGCGCTGCAAAACGCGGCGGAGGGCGAAACGCCGCTGCAAAAGCGCATGAATTCACTTTCCAAAACGCTGTCCGTAATGGTGCTCATCATCGCGGTGGTGATATTCGGCGCGGGGCTGCTGACGGGGCGGGAAGTGATGGATATGTTCCTCGTCGCGGTAAGCCTCGCCGTCGCGGCGATACCCGAAGGATTAGCTACGGTGGTGACGCTGCTACTCACGATGGGCGTGCAGAAGATGAGCCGCCGCGGGGCGGTCATCCGTAAGCTGCCCGCGGTGGAGACGCTGGGCTCAACGAACGTAATCTGTTCCGACAAAACCGGCACATTGACGCAGAACCGTATGACCGTGATGAAGGTATACGTGAACGAAGCGGAGGCGGATGCCGAAGCACCGCGGGATTCGGAGGAACTATCGCTGCTGGAGCGTGCGTTTTTGCTCTGCAACGATACGCAGCAAACGGCAGAGAATGAAGAAGTCAAACTGACGGGCGACCCGACAGAGACTGCGCTGTACGCTTTTGCCGCAAAGCGCAATGACGCAAGAGCGATTGCCACTGAGCATCCGCGCGCATTTGAGATACCGTTTGACTCGGAGCGTAAGCTCATGAGCACGGTGAACGGGAGCAAATCGTATACGCTGTACGTCAAGGGCGCGCCCGACGAGTTGATCGGGCGCTGCACGCATATATCGCTGAACGGAAAAATAACGGAGTTGACGCCGCAGCACAAAAAGGCGGTACACGATGCCAACGCGCATATGGCGGGAGAAGCGCTGCGCGTGCTGGGCGCGGCATATAAACCGCTTAAAGCCGTGCCGCAAAGCGCGCAGGGCCTCGAAAGCGGCCTTATATTTATCGGCCTTGCGGGCATGATCGACCCGCCGCGGCTTGAGGCGGCCGAGGCGGTGAAGCTGTGCCGCAGTGCGGGTATACGGCCCGTGATGATTACGGGCGACCACAAGATCACCGCCATGGCGATTGCCGGAAACTTGGGTATATTAACCGAAGGCGGCAAGGCGCTTTCGGGTACGGAGCTTGACGCGCTTTCTGACGAAGCGCTCGACCATGATTTATACGATATTGGCGTATACGCGCGTGTCGCGCCGGAGCATAAGGTGCGCATCGTCAGCGCGTTTCAGCGCCGGGGCAATGTGGTCGCGATGACGGGCGACGGCGTCAACGACGCGCCCGCGCTCAAGACCGCAGATATCGGCGTGGGCATGGGCATCACGGGTACGGAGGTATCCAAGAGCGCATCGGATATGGTATTAACCGACGATAATTTCGCAACCATCGTGAAGGCTGTGGAGGAAGGCCGGCGCATATTCCGCAACATCAAGATGGCGGTTCAGTACCTGCTTTCCACGAACCTTTCCGAGGTGGTGACGCTGCTGGTCGGCACGCTGTTGGGATATGCGGTGCTGTTTCCCGTCCAGATACTGTGGATCAACCTTGTGACCGATACGTTTCCGGCGCTCGCGCTCGGTATGGAACCCGCGCCGCATCATATCATGCGCCAAAAGCCGCGCAGCGCGGGTGAGAGCTTCTTCGCGGGCGGGATGGCTTTCGATATGGCGCTGTTTGGCGCGGTGATGAGCGCGCTCACTTTGGGCATATACTTTTTGTCGTTTCAATGGTATAACAGCTATGAGGTTTCCGCGACGATGGCGTTTTTAACGCTCGGTTTCGTGCAGCTTTTCCACGCATTCAACATCCGCGCAGGGCATAATATGGTGTTTGCCGGACTGGCGCGCAACAAATGGATGCTCGGCGCGTTCGTGCTTTCGGCGCTGCTTCAGGCCGTTGTGGTCATCGTTCCGTCCGTGGCGGCGTTTTTCCGCGCGGTACCGCTAAATGCACGGCAATGGCTAATCGTGCTCGGCGCTTCCGCGGCGGTCATCCCCGTTTCGGAGATCGTAAAGGCAGTAAAACGGCTCGTAGCGCGCAGAAGGGGGCAGGCATGATCGATTATCACATTCATTCCCATATATCCGCGGATGGCAAAACGCCGATGAAGGACATGGCGCGCGCCGCCGCGCAGCGCGGCATCCATGAGCTGTGTTTCACCGAGCATATCGACATCGGTGTCACGGAAGGCCCGGAATTTACGGTCGATTTTGAGCGTTACCGCGCGGAAATAGATGGGGTCAAAGCGGAGTTTCCGCAAATGAATATCCGTATGGGTGTTGAAGCAGGGCTCGATATCGACACAAAGCAGCGCATGGCAGCGTTGCTTCCAAATCTCGATTATGTGATCGGTTCTCAGCATCTCGTATTCGGGCTGGATCCGTATTATAAAAAGCTCTGGGAGAGGTATGCGCAGCGCGAGGTTTTTGAAGGGTATCTCGCCGAAACGCTGCAAACCGTCGGCGCTTGCGAATATTTCGATGTGCTGGGGCATTTAGGGTATGTTTCGAAGTTTTGCCCGCATGAGGACAAGCTGATGCGCTATAGCGACTATACGGACGCGATCGACGCGATATTGAAGCTGCTCGTCGAAAAGGGCAAGGGATTGGAGGTCAACACGTGCGGGCTTGTGATGACGCCCGACGTGATGCCTGAGACGCCGATTTTAAGGCGGTATTTTGAGCTGGGCGGTGAGATCGTTACGGTGGGCAGCGACGCGCACGATGAGGCGGCGGTCGGACGTTCAGTGAACGATGCGCTCAAATTGCTCAAAGAAATCGGCTTTAAATATGTATGCGCGTTTGACGCGCGCAAGCCGCGGTTCATTTCAATAGTATAAGAAATGGATCAATACATCCGGCAGTGCGGAACCTCTGTTTATGGGCATGAATATTTCATGCTTTTTTTCTGCGCCACACGGCAGGCGATATGAGCAGCAGTACAGGAAATACCTCCAGCCGTCCGATCAGCATATCAAGGGATAATACGATCTTGCTGAGAATGGAGAACTCGGAGAAATTACCGATTGGGGATACGATGCCGAGGCCCGGCCCGATATTGTTGAGCGTGGCGGCGACAGCCGAGGCTGACGTTTCAAAGTCATATCCGTCTGTTGAAACAATCATCATGGAAACTGTGGCGATCGCGCTGTATACGGTGATGAATATACCTGTGCGGTTGATGACGTCCTCCTTCAGAGGCAGGTTGTCCAGCTTGATCACCTTTACCGCCTGAGGATGAATAATCCTTAGCGCTTCGCGTTTCAAGGCTTTAAACATGATGATAAGCCGAGATACCTTGATACCGC
>CAYNFL010000135.1:560-5335 GCA_964396465.1 uncultured Christensenellaceae bacterium | reverse complement strand
TGGGGGTGAGCGAATGGGCATATCCGGCGTATCATCGGGTTTATATGGGGCAGCCGCGGGCGGCGGAAAAGCCGACGGCTTGCAGCAGCAGCTTTCGCAGCTTAAAACGCAGCTTGAACAGTGGGAAAAGAGCGATACGGATTCCGAGGTCAAGCCGCAGATGATCGATATACTGCAAAAAAGGATCGCGCAGGTGCAAAGTAAACTGGAGGCGTCGCAGACGAAAGAGGCTGCGCCCGTCGCACAGCCGCAATCGGAACCGGGTAAAAGCGTTCAGCATGGAACCGGCAATATCATTGATATATCCATATAGCGAAAACGATTAAAACCTCAGCGATGAGGTTCAGGCCGCTGACAAACTTCGTTTGCCAGCGGTTTTTGTGTATTATCCGTATTCTTTACTGCCTTTCTCAAGGCAGACCTTATCAAAAGGCATGTCTCTACTCAGAAGTCCGCAACAGTTTCTTTGCATATATCATGCAGGGCCTTCGTCATCAAATTTGAACTTTATTTTTATAATTATATTTTTAAATCCGCTAATGTTGTGAAGCAATTCATCCGATAAATATAATGTATACTTTACCCTTAGATAAGGAGGTGAAAACAGTGAGCATATCGCCGATATCATCCGCAACAGGCATAAGGAACGTCAGTTCCGCATCATCGGACACCACCATGCTTCAAAAAATGCAGAAGCTGCTGGCGCAATTGCGTGAGCAATTAGCGAAAATTGAAGAGATGGATGATGACTCCATGACAAAACAACAGTTGGAGGATTCATTGCGCACGCGGATCTCGCAGGTGTATGCTAAAATTATGGCAATGAAGAACTGCCTTTAGCAGCACAGCGTACAGATTTTAGCGCTAGCGCAATGAATAAAGATTGTGATTGCCGATCCTGAGGGCTTGCGAGTTTTAATACGCCGCGGGCTGCCGACAAACCAGTGCCGCATTAGGTATACGGAACGGGTATAGTTATTTTACGGCTTTAAGAGCCGCCGTCAATCCGATCGTCCACACATACCGCCCCCTTTTAGCGCGATTCTTTGCTTTATTTATAATACACCATGAAGGCCGAGGCCTTTTTTTATTACCGCTTTTATGATGCACGCTCCGATTGCCACGCTGCCAATGCGATGGTAAAATAAATACAATACTGTGTATGGGAGGGGCTGCGATGGAACTCAATATAAACCCTGTGAGTGCAGATAACGCTATGGACTACCTCCGATTCTTCGATACGCGCGCATTTATTGATAATCCCGATTGGGCATGGTGCTACTGTGTATTCAACCATTTTGAGGGCGGCGAAGCGGCGTGGATGGCGCGCACCGCGCAAAAAAACCGCGTTGAGGCCGAAAATATGATCCGCGAAGGCCGCTTGAAGGGGTACCTTGCATATCATAACGGGCAGGTTATCGGCTGGTGCAACGCCAACGACAAGAGCGCCCACCCGCTGTTCCGTGATATCGGCACAGATGACGGTAAACACGTATGCGCCGTGACGTGTTTTGTGATCGATCCGGATTACAGGCGGCAGGGCGTTGCGCGGGCGCTGCTGCGGCGCGCCATAGCGGATTACGCAGCTTTGGGTTATGACTATATGGAAAGCTATCCCGTTTCAGGCGAAGGGACGTGTGCGGCGCATTACCACGGCCATCCCGCCATGTATGAGCGCGAGGGCTTTACCGTGCATCTGCGCATGAAGGAACATATCTGCATGAGAAAGCCATTAAAATATTGATTTAAGGGAGTCGGCATGAAGGCAAAAACGGAAATGGACAGGGTGATGGATATCGAGGCATGGATGCATCGGTTTACCGATGAAATACAGCGCGAATATGGCAGCCGTATCATGTTGATCGGTCTGCAGGGGAGCTATGGGCGCGGTGAAGCCAAAGAAGGAAGCGATATTGACGCGGTGCTGATATTGGACGAGCTTACGATGCGGGATTTAATTAAATACAAGCAGTTGATATCCCGGATGCCGCATCGTGATAAAATATGCGGCTTTGTATCCGGGAAAAACGAACTGCTCCATTGGGAGAAGTCGGAGCTGTTTCAGTTCTGCCACGATACCAAGCCTTGGTTTGGTACGCTCGATGACGTACTTTCGTCTGTTAAAAAGCCGGATGTAAAGCGCGCGGCACTCATCGGAGCCTGTAATATTTATCATACCTGCGTCCATAATTTTTTGCACGAAAACCAGGCGGAAATTCTGCGGGCAATGCTTAAAACAGCTTTTTTTGTACAGCAGGCAAAATACTATTATGAGACAGGTACTTACATTCGGAACAAACAAGAACTGCTCTTAAGGCTGTGCGAACAGGATAAGGAACTGTTGGGTGCCAGTATGGCAAGCACGGATATGTTAAAAGCTCAGTTTAACGAACTGTCGGAAAAATTGATTGCATGGGCCGGGGAGGTGATCGGTTCTCTTGGGGGATCGTTAGCAGAAGGAGAAGAAGCGTGAAGACCGCCTGCCATGCCGTTACGCCCATCGGCACACTGACGGCGATATACGAGGGCGGTATTATTCGCCGCGTGCTGTTCGAGCATGAAACGTACAGCGCCGCGGAAATAATAACGGACGATACGCTGCCTTTTGCGCCGCAGATGGCGGAGTACTTCCGCGGCGAGCGCCGCGGCTTTAGCCTGCCCATATCGCTCTCCGGCACGAAGTTCAAGCTGGAGGTATACGAAGCGGTGCAGCGCATCCCCTACGGGCATACCGCGACCTACGGCGAGGTGGCGCTGATGGCGGGCTACCCGCGCGCGATGCGCGCCGTGGGCAATGTGATGCACGATACGCCCGTGCCGGTCATTATACCGTGCCACCGCGTGGTGCACCAGTGCCGCGGCAAGGGCGCGTACCGCGGCGGCATGGACGCCAAGAATATACTGCTGGAAATGGAGCGGCGGTTTGCACAAGCGTATCGACGTATGGTATAATATAACATAGCATATCGAAAAGGCGGTGATTAATATGACTAAGCGTATGGCCGTTGCCGTTCTGCTTATTGTCACCCTTATGCTTTGTGCCTGCAGACACGATCCGTCACTTCCGGTTTACAAGATGATAAACGACATGGAGAATGACGAGGACGCCTGCGTTATCGTTAATGATATTGAATATAGAATGAGGCCCGAATTAAAATGGCATTTGAATATAGGGGAACCTATAGGGTATACAGGTAATGCCAAGAATGAAGTGCTTAACGTACTTGGCGATACAAAAATGAACTTCATTTTAATATCGCATCCGGGTTTCTGGGATGGTTCAAAGTTTCAAATACTATGTCGGACAGACTATGAGATTCCTCAGCCATCCGCTGAATCAGTCACGAAAATCGTTTCCAATGGAAGTGATAATCTGAATTATACGATTACAGATAAGGAAATAATCAGCCAATTATTTGAAGCGCTCGCTAGTGATGAACGAGACTTTAACGCAATCAACATGAATACCCTGGAATCGGCTTAACCTGCTACTCTGATGACGTTCCTGGCGCGGTATATTTGCTCGGTATAAGGATTCACGAGGGAAAGATCAAGTGTGGAGCATCATATGACGAAGGTTACGTTGAAATTTCATTAGAATTGCTTGAAGCACTCGCCGGACAAAGTTTTGATATTGAAACATTATTGGATCAATCGAATACACCGAGCTAGGTCGTTATGATAGCGATATTCTCGTCTGCATTCCCCGACTCCTTTTCATTTTCCCCTTTGGTTTGCGCGTGAAGCGTGGTATAATTTGCGCAAGGATATGAACAGATTGTATGTAGTTTACGGCGACAACCATAAGGAGATGGCATCAAAGCTCATCGAGGCGATGGACCCCGCAAAGGGGCTTCATCCGAGCGCGGTGATTGCGCTGAAGCCCAACCTTGTGGTCGCGAGGGACTGGAAGAGCGGCGCGACGACGCATCCTGCCGTATGCGAAGCCGTCATCGAGTATTTTCAGGCGAGCGGTTTTTCAAATATCCGCGTCATCGAGAGCGCATGGGTGGGGGATAGTACGAAGCGCGCTTTTCGCGTATGCGGGTACGAAGCATTATCGGAGAGGTACGGCGTGGAACTCGTCGATGTGAAGAGTGACCGGTATGAAACGCGCACGTTCAAGGGCTTTTCAACGGAGATATCGAAAGCGGCGCTGGATGCGGACGTGCTCGTGAACCTACCGCTCATCAAGGGTCATTGCATGACGGATATCACGTGCGCGCTCAAGAACATGAAGGGGCTGATCTCCGACCATGAGAAGCGGCGGTACCATACGCTTGGGCTGCACGAGCCCATCGCGCATCTGTGCGCAATGATCCAGCCCACCTTTACCATCGCGGACGGTATCTGGACGGACCCCGGCTTCGAGCAGGGCGGCAGCCCCGCGCGCGGCAACGTGATGGTGGCGGGGGATGACAGCGTGCTTATCGACGCCTACGCCGCGAAGCGGCTGGGGCACGGCGCGCGTGATATCGGATACATTCGCCTCGCGGAAAAGCTGGGTTTGGGCAGTACGGACTTGAGCGCGGCGGAAATCGTCGAACTGGGCGGGGAAAAAACGGACGCGAACATGGCGGCGGGCGTCAGCGAAGCGGTCAAGCGGCGCATCGATGAGCGCGGCGCGTGCAGCGCGTGCTACGCGAACCTCGCGGCGGCGCTCACACAGCTCGGCGAAGCGGCGGGGGAAACCACCGTGTGCGTGGGGCAGGGGTTTCGCAACCAGAAAGGCGAGCTCGGCTGCGGCAACTGCACGTCACAGTTTAAACATTATG
>CAYNFL010000135.1:0-550 GCA_964396465.1 uncultured Christensenellaceae bacterium | reverse complement strand
AGTTTACAATCGTATTGGACGGCATTGCCGACCGGCCGCAGCCAAAGTTGGGGGGCAAAACGCCCATGGAGGCGGCAATAACGCCCGGCCTTGACGCGCTGTTTGCCGCGGGCAAACCGGGCACGGTGCGCACGATACCGCCGGGGCTGGAGGTGGGCAGCGCCGTGGCAAACATGGGGCTTTTGGGATACGATCCCGCGAAGGTGTACAAAGGCCGCGCGGTGATTGAGGCGGCAGGCGCGGGGTTACCCGTGGACCCCAATCACCTCTACATCCGCACCAACTTTGTGACGCTCGAAGGCGACAGCTTTGACGCGGGCAGCATGCAAAGCTACAGCGCGCACGACATAGCGACGGAGGATGCCGCGCCGCTGGCCGATATGCTAAACCGCGAGGTGTTTGCGCCGCCGTTTAAGCTCATCCATATCGATACGTTCCGCAATATACTCGTCGTAGAGGGCGAGGCGAAGCAGGCCGGGGAGCTTGCGTTCATGCCCGCGCACGATATGATCGGCGGGGCGGTGAAGGACTATACGCAGGGCGGAGCGCT
>CAYNFL010000134.1:0-5345 GCA_964396465.1 uncultured Christensenellaceae bacterium | reverse complement strand
TTCTTTCTATCGAGGCGCGCGTAATTACGTTTTCCTTTTTCTCGCCGACTTTATTGCACAGTTCCTCTATATATTTGTTAAAAGAAGGGGACTCCATGCTTGCTTCGTTTGTATCCAGAAAATCTTTCAGATTAGTTGTTTTAAACAGCTGCTTGAGCAGCGTACTGGTACGCGGCTTTTCTTCTTGCTTGGGCATTCAGCAACCTCTTAATCAATTGCGCACGGCGCGAAAGTACGAATCGATATTTATTACGCATAAATTATAACACACGGAAAAGAATTTATACTATAAAATTTCATATTATTACAGGAAAAATATCCGGCTATGCTTTTGGCAAGGTTATTAGTCTTCTCGTTGACAATCCGGTTTTTTTATGATATGCTCACCATGCTAAAAAGTAGAAACCGCCCGTTTCTCACCTGTCGGCATTGCCAGGCAAGGTCAGCATCATAGGTTGTTAAACGGGTTTTCGCACCCGTTTTTATTTACCCGGTTTTTGCTTTTTGCAAACCAAATGCTTTGTGAGCAAATATTATTGGAGGTGTTTCATATCGCAAACGAACATCAGATTAACGAGCAGATTAGGGAGAAGAACATCCGCGTAATATCGGATAGCGGAGAGCAGCTTGGCATCATGTCTGCGCGTGAGGCGATGGGTATTGCAGATGAAAAAGGGCTTGACCTCGTAATGATTTCACCGGCAGCGCAGCCGCCCGTATGCAAGATTATGGATTACGGCAAGTTCCGGTTTGAGCAGGCTAAAAAACTGAAGGAAGCAAAAAAGAACCAGAAGGTCATCACGCTCAAGGAGGTACGGCTATCGCCCACGATCGACACGCACGATCTCGACGTGAAGGCGAAGAGCGCCGCGGGCTTTCTGAAGGAAGGCGACAAAGTCAAGGTGTCGCTGCGCTTCAAGGGCCGCCAGATGACGCATACCGACCAAGGGCAACGCGTAATGAACGAATTTTTCGAGAGGATCGCGGACAGTGCTGCCATGGAAAAGAGCGCAAAGCTCGAAGGCAGAAACATGTTCATGATATTGGCACCAAAGAACTGACAAGGAGGAATGCAATATGCCCAAAATTAAAACCCACAGGGGAGCGGCAAAAAGGTTTTCGCTGACCAAAAGCGGCAAAGTCAAACGCGCGAAAGCCTACAAAAGGCACATACTGAACAAGAAAAGCACCAAGCGCAAGCGGAATCTGCGCAAAGGCACGTTTATCGACGCGGTCGAAGAAAAGAACATCAAGCAGTTGATTCCTTACAAGTAGGCTATAGCAGGAGGAAAAGAGAATGGCAAGAGTGAAAAAGGCGGTCAACGCCCGCAAAAAGCACAAAAAAGTACTGAAGTTGGCCAAAGGATATTTTGGCGCTAAGTCGAAGCAGTTCCGCGCCGCTAACGAAGCGGTGATGCGCTCGCTGCGCTATGCGTACATCGGCAGGAAGCTTAAAAAGAGGGACTTCCGCGGCCTTTGGATCACGCGTATCAACGCGGAGGCAAGAAACAACGGCATCAGCTATTCGAAGCTGATCAACGGCCTTAAGAAGGCCGGCGTCACGGTCAACCGCAAGATACTGGCCGATATGGCCGTTAACGATAAGTCGGCATTCGCCGGAATGGTTAACGTCGCGAAAAAGAAACTCAATGCGTAAAGTGCGAAAATGAGCCGCCCGCGGGCGGCTCATTTTATTTTACGCAGACTTCACGCCTTTGCGATATCCGTCCTTCTGTCTCCGATGAAATAGAGCGCCAGCGTACCCGGGCCGGTATGAGAGCCGATCACCGTGCCGATGCTGTTAATCAGCACCTTCCCGTTCAGCTTTGGGAACGCCGCTTCAACCAAGCCCGCCACCGCGCGCGCGTCCTCCATGCAGGCGGACTCGGAGATAAAACATTTTCCGTCGTAGTTTTGACGGCCGCGCGCGTACTGCTTCATCCTCTCCACAATCTCGCGGATCACCTTTTTCTTGGAGCGTATTTTTTCGCGCGGGATCAGATGCCCTGCAGCGTCCATGTTGAGCAGCGGGCAGATACCGAGAATCGTCCCCAGCATACCCGCCGCCTTGGATATCCTGCCCCCCTTGATGTAAAACGTCAGATCGGATGAAAAAAACCAGTGATGGACGTTGAGCTTGTTTTCTTCCGCCCATGCGCGTGCTTGCTCAAACGAAGCGCCGCCGTCCCGCACGTCCGCCAGCATGTCCATGAGCAGCCCATAGCCCGAAGAAGCTCCCAGCGAATCCACAACCGCGATCTTTCTTTGCGGATACTTTTCCGCTAATTGCTTTTGTGCGACGCAGGCCGAGTTGTACGCGCCCGATATCCCCGAAGACAGGCTGACATGCAGCACATCATTGCCGTCCTTTAAATAAGGCTCAAAGAATGCGATGAACTCTTCGATATTGACCTGTGAAGTGAAGGGCGTCGCGCCTTCCTTCATCATGCCGTAAAACTGCTCAAACGGTACGGTCTTTCCCAAATCGTCCGGATACTGCTTCCCGTTGATTGTAAAATGAAAGCATATAAAAGGTATGTTCCTCGCGCTGAAAAAATTTTCGGTCATATCCACTGTCGAGCAGCAAGTGATTACATATTCGCTCATATCGTCTCCCCCATCCGGCGCATTTATTAAATAAAGTCGTTCTAAAGGTAAAACAAACTCTTTGCGTCGTCACGCTAAACTCAAAACGCACCGCTCTCAAAAACGTTTCCCGCGGAGTAGAGTAACAAACCTCATTTCTACTAAAAGTAGAGTATTGATTGTATGCGATTTGCCAGTTGGTATTTCATATGGTATACTGCAAAAAAATAATATGAATAGGCCGTTAATTTATGCCGGAACCAGAATTAAAAACAGTGATCGCCGCGAATATCACCAGCCTGCGCAAAGCCAATCACTGGACGCAGGCGGAGCTTGCCAGCCACCTTAACTATTCGGATAAGGCTGTATCCAAGTGGGAACGTGCGGAATCGATACCCGACATCACCGTGCTCAGCGATATGGCTGTGCTTTTCAATGTACCCATCAGCTACCTTTTCGAAGCGGGGCACACGAATGAAAAGTCATCCGCAGCCGACTTGCGCCATCGCAAATGGAACCACGTCGTCATCACGCTCATCTGTGCGGCCAGCGTATTCCTCATTGCGACCATATTATATGTGATATCCGGCCTGATACCGATTACCATTTGCAGCCCTTCGTGGCTCATCTATGTTTACGCTGTACCGCTGGCGCTTACTGTGCTGCTGATATTCAATTCGATCTGGGGTAAAGGCAAGCTGAACCTGCTGATTATATCGTGTATGATCTGGACATTGCTCGTTTGTATCTATCTGTCTTTTCAGTTGCCCGCGATGTGGATGGTGTTTCTGATCGGCATACCCGCACAAATCATCGTGCTGCTCATTGCGCCTATCAAGATTACCAAAATCGCGATGCTTATCCCCAGACAAAAAAGATAACCGCCTGATATGAACAAAATCGAAATTAACATTCTCTGAAGTTCTCAAACCATCTGTTACGTTGTATAATACTTCCATGCAAAGATCAACCAACGTCTCCGATGTGATCACGAGCCGCGCGCCCTACCGCATAAAGAGGCGTAAAATGCTGATTCGCTGGGGTATCATTGTTGCGGCTGTTGCCATACTTTCTGTGTTTGCGTTCCGCAACAGCCTCACGCTGCGCCAATACGAGGTGCGCAGCGGCAAGATACCCTCCGGCAGCGCGCGTATCGCGGTCGTTTCCGATCTGCACAGCCATATCTGGGGCGAAGGCCAGCAGCCGCTGCTCGATATGATCGCGGCGCAGCAGCCCGACATCATCGCGCTTGTCGGCGACATCGCGGACGACGGGGAGCCGCTGTACGGCGCGGAGATGTTTTTAAGGCGCGTAACAGATATCGCGCCGGCATATTACGTTTCGGGCAACCACGAGTACTGGTCGGGCGCGTACGGCGAGATTCACGATATGATTGAAGGCTTCGGCATCACCGTGCTGGACAACGAAAGCGAAGTGCTGACTGTGGGCGGCTTGCGCCTTTGCCTCTGCGGCATCGACGACCCTGAGGTTTTCGATTACACGGACGACCCGATGCTGCTCGCCCTCGGCAGCGAGGAAGCGCTGCTGCGGCGCTTCTCCGATCTGGACAGCGGCACTTATACCATACTGCTGGCGCACAGGCCGGAATACATCGGCGCGTATCTTCAGTACGATTTCGACCTGATACTCTCCGGCCACACGCACGGCGGGCAAGTGCGCATCCCGCTGCTTCTCAACGGACTGTTCGCGCCCGATCAGGGCTGGCTGCCTAGGTACGCGGGCGGCCGGTATGACTTTGACGATACCACGATGATCGTGAGCCGCGGCGCGGGGGCGGGAAACATACTGCCGCGCATATTCGACCCGCCCGAGATCGTGGTGGTGGATATAATAGCAAAAGAATAAACAAATTAAAATTCGTTTTGCTTTCTGAAATCTCTTTAGTTATTAAGCGCGTCTTCAATCGCCAGCAGTATGACTTTGCTGCTCGTCGTCGCGCCTGAAACAGCGTCCACGTTGAGCGATTGCGCTTTGATCACCTCGCCGGTGATCGCGTCCGCGCCGTGATCCGGCCCGTGGCTGTGGCTGACCAGTACGATATCCGTTATCGCATGATCGCTGACCGTCACCCTCACTTCCGCCGTCACCGGGAACGCGCCGCTGCTGCCGCTGTACGTCCCGTCGGCTACCGCGGACAGGTCAACATCCGTTACCTCCACGCTGCTTAATGCCTCAAGGTTCTTATTCATGGCGGATATTGCGATGATACCCGCGATGACGAGCACCACAATGAATGTTCCGACGATGATTAGCACCTTGTATCTCGTCTTCATATCAGAACGCCCCGCACACCGCTTCGACTGCTGCTTGCATCTGCGTATCGCGCTTCGCCTCATCTTTGCCCCAGCACACGATACCCGAGGCCACGGCGATGCCGCCTTTGGCTTTGAGAAGCGTTTTCATCGTATTGACAGCGCCGTTGCCGCCCGTCCATTTGGAGGGCAGCTGCTTCGTTACGAGAAAGCCCGCCTTCTTGCCCGTCATCGGCGCGATCTGCGAAAGGTACGTCTTCATGGCGGGGTTCAGTGAGAACGCCATCACGGGCGCCGCGAATACCACCGCGTCGTACTTTGCCGCGTCGGGCGCGGATTTCAGCTTCGCGGGCTTCGTCGGATCTAACTCGCCCTCCGCTTCCACGCGCTCGATGTTCGTTGAATGCCCCTTTGTTTTCATTGCCTTCGCAAGCTTCTCCGCCACGAGCAGCGTGTTCCCTGTCTGTGAAAAAACGATAATACCGA
>CAYNFL010000133.1:0-5351 GCA_964396465.1 uncultured Christensenellaceae bacterium | reverse complement strand
CCGGCGAAACGGGGCCGACGGGGCCGACAGGGCCAACAGGGGAGACAGGGCCTACCGGACCGACCGGCGAAACGGGGCCGACAGGCGAGACCGGACCGACCGGACCGACAGGACCGACAGGGCCGACCGGCGCAACGGGGCCGACCGGCGAAACGGGGCCGACGGGGCCAACGGGGCCGACGGGAGAGACAGGGCCGACAGGCGAAACAGGGCCAACAGGCGAGACCGGGCCGACGGGTTCCACTACCACAACTATTTATTTAGCAACAGACCAGTCTATCAGCGATGGCGGATGGGTCGGGCTTGGAACTTCTTCATCTGTTTCACAGTTTACGAGAAGTACCGTAACGCTGCCGCTTAACTCTACGATTGTTGGATTGGTACTAAATACCAGGGAAAATCCTTTGAATGACGGCGATACGGTTACCGCAACAATCTTTACGAGTCCTTGTGGGTTTGCAGACCCGGTAAGCACGGGCATCTTTGCAACCTTAACAGCTTCTGAAACAGAGCCCACTTGTCTTGCAACTGGTACTGGAAGCTTTACTGTGCCGCAAGGTTATTTGTTATCCGTCCAGATTACCACTAGCTCGGGTGTAGGAGCGTTATCATCGGGCGTTGCTGTAACAATCTTCTTGACGATCCCTTAAATCAAGGGATGCACGATCAGTTGCCCTTAAATTGCAGGTCCGACCGGACCAACGGGCGAATTGAGGCCGAAGTATGCGATGGCGGATTTGCCCGCAAGGCGAGGGGGTATTTCGCTCAATTTAGGGGTGCGGGGATATCGCCCGGTCGATGAACCAGCCAACATGACAGCAGGCTTGATATACAGGGCAGCTTCCGGGCCGCCCTACATATGCATTAATTTATGCAGAATCGGGGGATTTCATGAAGCAGGATGTGCTGACGCTGTGGACGCAGCGGATCATTAAACGCATGTTAAAAATGTGCACAAGTCCGACGGTGCTGTTTGCGATGGGCGCGCAGAGCGACGCCGCTTTATTGCGGCAGGCGCTGCCAGAGGCGGAATTTGTTTTTGAGTATGGCGATGAAGGCGCGCTGCCCGCCGGATTTGACCGCGTACTGGAAGAGAAAAACGTCAACGAGCGTTTCGGTATCGTCTGGTTTGGAGAAGCGCTTAAAGCGCTGCCCGACGACGAAGCCGCCGAAATGTTTGTGCGGCTGCGCGGCAGAGGTGAATTTGTGCTGCTTAAAATGCCGGAAGCCGAAGATGCGGAAACGCTTTCACATTTTGACGGGCTCTGCGCGTGGTACGCCGACAGCGGCATGAGCGTATACGCGGGCGTAAACCCCGTGCTGCGCACGAAAGAAGACATATTAATGGCGAACAAACCGAGGTACGCCGTCTACGGCATATACAAAAACGAAGATAAGTTCATCGGGCGCTTTCTGGCTTCGGTTAAGGACGCGGATGAGATCGTGCTGTGCGATACGGGTACGACCGACTTAACGAACGGAATGATCGCGGAATTTAAACGTATTAACCCGGGGGTAAATCTAAAAACCTTCCGCATTTCAATTCAGCCCTGGCGCTTTGACGACGCGTGGAACGCCGCGCTGGCATTTGTCGGCGGTGACATCGACATTTGCATCAACATGGGTTTGGACGAGACGCTCATGGAAAACTGGCGCGGCGTGCTGGATAAGTGCTGGGATATCCGCTTTACGCGGTATTACCATAAGTTTCAGACGGATTGGGGCGACGGCGCAATCTCACAGCATAACCACGACCGGCCGCACGCGCGGCGCGGCTACGTGTGGCGGCTGCCCGTGCACGAGATCTTAGAATATGACGGCACAGAGCGCGTATGCTGGAACAACGATTTTTGGATATATCACGCCCCCGACGCTGGCAAAGCGCGCGGGTCGTATTTGCCGCTGCTGGAAATATCGGCGAAGGAACGCCCCGACATATGGAAGACATGGAGCTTTCTTGCCGAGGAATACATGGCTGCGGGGCGTTATGACGAAGCGCTGGCCGCAATCGATAAAGCGCTGGCGCTTCTTCCCGCCGATAAAGGGTATCTGCACAACCTCAAGTTCTTCATCTACCGCGCGCAGAACAACGCCGACCTCGCGCTGCTGCATATCGACAGCGCGATTGCGCAGATGCCGCTGAGGCGCGAGCCGTACGTGGAAAAAGCGCGCTACCTTTTTTCGCTGAATCGCTGCGGCGAAGCGTACCTCGTCATCCGGCAGGCGGCGCTGCAGGCCGACGAGATCACCGATTACCATCATAACCCGGACTGCTGGGGAGTAAAGTTCGACGAGCTGACGGCGCAGCTTAAGGAAGCCGCGATGGGGGAGGGAGCGCTGTGAAGGTATACGTATACGCTATATGCAAAAACGAGGAGGCATATGCCGGGAAATGGGTGGCGTCAATGAGCGAGGCGGACGGCATCGTCGTTGCCGATACGGGTTCCGTGGACAAAACCGCGGATAAGCTGCGGGCTTTAGGCGCGCAGGTTTATGACATCATCATTGACCCATGGCGGTTTGATACCGCTCGCAACGTATCGCTCGATCTCGTACCGGCAGACGCCGACGTCTGCGTCTGTACCGATCTTGACGAGGTGCTGGAGAGCGGATGGCGCGAAAAGCTGGAGCGCGTGTGGACGCCGGGCGTGACGCATGTGCGCTACATGTACACATGGAGCTTTAACGCGGACGGCACGCGCGGGCAAACCTTCTGGTACGAGAAGATCCACAGCCGCAGGGGCTACCGCTGGGTGCATCCGGTGCACGAGGTGCTGCAATATACCGGCGAGGCGCCGGAAATCTGGGCAAACGCTCCCGATATTCAGCTCAACCACTACCCCGACCCGAGCAAATCGCGCGGCGCGTACCTGCGGCTGCTCGAGCTTTCGCACCGGGAGAACCCGCAGGACAACGCCACGGCCTTTTGGCTGGGCCGCGAATATATGTATTACGGGCAGTATGATATGGCGGTGAAAACGCTGCGCGAATACCTCGATCTGCCGGGCGGCTGGGATATGGAGCGCTGCGCGTCGATGCGATTCATCGCGCGGTGCCTTCAGGCAAGGGGCGATATTGCCGCGGCGAAGGAGTGGCTGTACCGCGCAATTGCCGAGTACCCCGTATCGCGCGAACCCTATGTGGAGATGGCGCGGCTGGGTTATATGACGTCCGACTGGCCGCTCACGTATTGCATGGCGGAATCGGCGCTTGCCATCACCGACAGGCCGGCTTCATACCTTGTTGAAGCGTCAAGCTGGGATTATTCGCCCTATGACCTTGGCGCGATCGCGTGCTATCGCATCGGGTTGTATGAGCGCTCAAGGCAGCTTGCGCAAACCGCATTATCGCTGCGCCCTTCTGACGCGCGGCTTAAAAATAACCTCGCGCTGATTGAGGAGAAGCTGAAGGAGGGCGGAGCATGAAGGTGTGCGTATACGCGATATGCAAGAACGAATGCAAGTTTGCGGACCGCTGGGTGGACTCCATGAAGGAGGCCGACTGCGTTGTCGTAACGGACACCGGTTCCACCGACGGCACGGCGGAGAAACTGCGCGCGCGCGGCGCGCAGGTTTACGTCGATATCGTATCGCCGTGGCGGTTTGACAGGGCGCGCAACATCGCGCTCTCGCATGTGCCAAAGGATGCAGATATCTGTGTGAGTACCGACCTTGACGAGGTGCTCGAGGAAGGGTGGCGCGCAAAGCTCGAGGCGGCGTGGATGCCCGGCACGACGCGCTGCCACTACCATTACACGTGGAGCTTTAACGCGGACGGCACGCCGGGCGTTACGTTTCTGTACGACCATATCCACGCGCGCCATACCGACGAATGGGTGAACCCCGTTCACGAATGCCTAAAATATATTGGCAAAGGCCCGGAGCAGCACGTCTGGTGCCCCGAAGTGAAGCTCAAGCATTACCCCGACCCCACAAAAAGCCGCAGCGGATACCTGCCGCTGCTTGAGCTGGCCGTAGCCGAAAGCCCGGGCGAAGCGCGCAACTACCACTACCTCGGGCGCGAGTACATGTTTGCCGCGCAGTGGGAAAAGAGCATACCGATGCTCGAAAAGTATCTGGAGCTGTCGCATTGGAAGGAGGAGCGCAGCGCATCGATGCGCTTCATCGCGCGCAATTACAAAGCGCTGGGCAAGGTGCAGGAGGCCAAAAGTTGGCTGTACCGCGCCATCGCCGAAACGCCGCTGCTGCGCGAACCCTACACCGAGATGGCGAAGCTGCTGTATGAAGAAAAGGACTGGGCGGGCGTCTGGCACATGGTGTCCGACGCGCTGAAAATCACCGAGCGCTCGTCCTACATCAACGAGCCGTTCTGCTGGGATTTTACGCTTCACGATCTCGGCGCGCTGGGCGCATATTATCTCGGCCTGAAAGAAAAGGCGCTGGAATACGCGAGAACGGCGCTTGAAATGCGCCCCGGCGACGAAAGGCTGAAGAGCAACGTATCGTTGATTGAGAACGCGCTGGGAACGCGAATATAACCGGGTACATGTAGGGGCGTCTTTGAGACGCCCGCCCGATTGATGTAACGGCAGCATCCGGTGTTGTATTAAATCCTTCACCCCATCGGCGCTTTAGGGAGATATTATTGCCGTACCCTGCGGTTTGATGATCGCTTATTCTCCCGGCAGCACGATCTGCGCGCCGCGGCATATCTCGCCGGGCAGCAGGTGGGGGTTGGCCTGAAGCAGCGAAACGGCGCTGCGGCCGAATTTGCGCGCGAGCGTATATACGTCCTCACCGCGGCGCACGCGGTATGTGCGCGCGCCCGGGGCAGCGGCGGCGCGCGGTACGCGCAGCCGATCCCCCGGCTGAAGATGAAGCAGGTTGCTGCGCGCGTTGCGCGCGGCCAGTTCGCGCGCGCTTGCGCCGGTTTTGCGCAGTATGTCCGCGAGCGTGTCGCCTTCCCGCACGGTATAAATCCCCCCAACAAAGCGGCTGGATGCTGCTGCTTTCATCGTGTTCCTCCCGGAAATATGGTGTATATACACTCTATGCGCTTTATCGCTGCGATATGCAAAAAGAAACAGAATTACCGCTTGCAGGGGATATTGACGCCGCGGCGCGCTTTGCGGTATGATGCAGATGACCTATATTTACCTTACTAATCATATGCTTTGCGTGCTTCGGAAAGCCTCATTTTTCGCCTGATTGGAGGAGCCCATGAAAAAGTGTGTCATGCTGATTCTCATCTGCGCAGCGGCGCTTGCGGCTTTTATAACCGGAAGCCCCACGGCGAGCGCTTATCCGAGCGACGGCTACGAGATCATATCGTACGACGTTCAAACCGTGATATCGGAGCAGTGCGTATACGCGATCACGGAAACCATCCAC
>CAYNFL010000132.1:0-5369 GCA_964396465.1 uncultured Christensenellaceae bacterium | reverse complement strand
TCGTCAGGTATTCCGGCGGGCACTCCTGATACAGCTTCATCTGGATATCCGTAAAGCGCACGGTGTGCAGGCGGATACTGCCCGTGTAGCGCGCCATGAGGCGAGCGAGGTCGTATACCTTATCGAGCGCCTTCTCGCTCGTGTACGGGAAGCTTTCAAAGTGCACCGCCGAGAGCGACACACCGCGCTTGGCGATCATGATGCCTGCGACCGGGCTGTCGATGCCGCCCGAGAGCAGCAGCGCCGCGCTGCCGCCCGAGCCCACGGGCATGCCGCCGGGGCCGGGGATGATCTGCGTGTAGCAGTACACCTGCTCGCGCAGCTCGATGTATGCCGTGATCTGCGGGTGCTCGAGATCGACCTTGAGGCCCGGCACGCTTTCCAGTATGCGCCCGCCCACCTCCGCCGCGATCGCGTTGGAGTTCATCGGGAAGTGCTTATCGGCGCGCTTGGCCTCCACACGAAACGGTATCATTCCCCCGGTAAACTTCTCCCGCTCCTTGCGTACCAACTCCGCGAGCTTTTCGGAGGCGGCGTCGATGCCGGGCTCCATCCTGAATGCCGTGCTGTATGAGTGTATGCCGAATACGCACGAGAGCGCGCTGAGCGCTTCAGAGAGCTGCGCGTCATCCACGCCCTCCACATAGACGCGGCTCTGCCCGCGACGCACGGCTGCACCTTCTATGCCTTTCAGCGCTTCGGTAATGTTGCGCGTGAGCGCGCGTTCGAAGTACGGGCGGTTGAGCCCCTTTAAAAATATTTCCGCGTAGCGGACGATGATCACGTTTTCCATGTTACCTTCTGCCAAACCTCCTCAGCTGCTTTACGGCACCAGCCAGCTCTTCCACAAACACATCGATCTCCCCCGCTGTATTGCGCCCGCACATGCTGACGCGGATCGCGCTTTGTGCTTCCTCGCGCTTCACGCCGCACTCCGTCAGCGTGCGGCTGAGCTTGCCGCGCGCGCAAGCCGAGCCCGTGCCGATAAAGATGCCCTTCTCGCCGAGCAGCCGCGCGAGCACCTCGGCGCGCACCCCGTCGAAGGAAACGTTGACGATGTGCGGTACTTTGCTTTCGGGCAGGTGCAGCCTCGCGCCCTCAATGCCTGAAAGCGCGGCAATGAGCTTATCGTGCAGCAAGGCGACGAGCGCAGTATCCGCTTCACAGCGCTGCAGCCCTGCTTCAAGCGCCTCGCCGAACGCCTGTATGCCCAGCGTGTTCTCGGTGCCCGGGCGCACTGACCCCTCCTGCTCTCCCCCCTGCATGATTCCCTTAACCGCGCGGCCTTTCGCGGTAAGCAGCGCGCCCGTGCCTTTGAGCGCGTGAATCTTGTGCGCGCTGGCGGTATAGAAATCGATTCCGCTGCCGGACAGGTTGGTTTGCGTTTTTAGCAGCGCCTGCACGCCATCCGAGTGAAACAGCGTATTGTTGTTTGCGGCCTTGACCGCCGCGCATATCGCCCTGATATCGTTCAGCGCGCCCGTCTCGTTGTTAACGTGCATCACGGAAACTAGCGCGGTATTCTCCCTCACACTCGCTTCGACATCGCGCGCGTCGATGCAGTACCCGCGCGGCTTGACGAAATCGACCTCAGCGCCCTCCTGCGAAAGCTGGCGGAACGCGTTGTAAACGCTCGGGTGTTCAATGGCGCTTGTGATATAGTGCGCGCCCTGCTTTGCGGCGGAGCGTATGGCGATATTGTTCGCTTCCGTGCCGCCCGACGTAAATACGCAGCCCGCCATCCCCATTGCCCCGGCAAGCGCTTCACGGATGCGTTTGATTTCGATGAACACCTTTTCCGCGGGCGTATACGCGGAGGATGGGTTGTACCAAGCGTTTTCAAAATGCCTCCGAATCGCATCGCCGACGAGCGGCTGCGTTGTCGCCGCATTATCCAGATATATTTGCAAAAAAGTAGTGCCTCCCGGTGCAAAATCAGTTATAATAGATATCATAGCACGGAACGAAGAATATTTTAAAGCTTTTTTACGCCAATTTCTTCGGAGGGTTTTAATGGAAAAATGTTCGAAATGCGGCAATAAACTCAGCAATATCGATGTGCTTTGCCCGAAATGCGGTGCACTGGTTGAGGTGGTACAGGTCAGAAAAGGCGCAGGCATGCAAATCGCTTCTTCCGCAATCAGCGTACCCATCAAAAAGCTGCCCCAGCAGAACCTCATACTATATAACGACGATTGGCCGTCGGACGATATGGAGGGATTACTATTGCCGGATGAAACACCGCCGATCAATACCGAAAATATCGAAACTTCCGTTGCGCCCGAGAAGCCGGAACTCCCGGCCAGAGAAAACAAAACGATGCAAATGCTTACGGAAGCCGCCATGTACACGGATGAAGCCGATGTCGCTTTCGAGGAGAGTTCTCTTAATCTGCTGCGAAATATGCGCCTTCCCGAGCTCGAGCACATCAGCCCGTACGAAGCCGCAGTAAAATCGGAATACACGCCTGATGCCAGCCCTTCCGGCCCTGAAATCAATCCGCCTGAGACGCGCGCCGCGCGCCATGCGCCGCAGCACAGTTGGCTGGAAATTGAAGAGGTGGAACCCGTGCGCGCCGCGGACGCCCCGGATCCGCAAGGTATCGCTTCGGATGCGCCAGCCGTAACCGACGCGGCTGAGGATGCGCCCGTTTTAACACCCGAGGCAACGGCGTCTGATACCGCAATTACGCCCGATGACGCGGTTACGCCCGCTGCCGCGCCTGTGGAAGCGGGATATCGCCGCCGGTATCGCGAGAATCATACTGAAGCGCAGCCGATCGCACCGCGCCCGCGCAAGGCCGCAAAAGCGCTGCTCATGGCCTTCGTATGGCTCGTGATCGCCGGTTTGTTATTCTGCGGTTTCTATTTTCTCGATCAGTTCGTCACGAACCACTACGACGGCTATTCGCAGATGATATTCCAGATGTCGGGCGGGCAGATCAATCCCGACACATCGGCAGATACGCCGCCTGTTTCACAGGATGCGCCCGTTTCATAACTGCTAGCGATAAAACAACACGGCAGTTACGTCCGTGTTGTTTTTGTTTGGCCGTGATTAGTCGCGCTACATCTCGCCCCTGTATTTTTCCATGATAACCCGAAAAATCTCCGCGCACGAGGGCGGCGTATACGTGATGGCGTTCGCGCCCGCTTCAATCGTTTCCCTGATGCTTTCATCCGTCGGGCCGCCCGTCGCGATGATGGCCGCCTGCGGAAAGCGCTCCCGTATGCCGCGCACCACCCCGGGCGTTTTGGCCGCGCACGATACGTTGAGTATCGACGCGCCCGCGTCCAGCCGCGACTGTATATCGGTGTTTTCAGACGCCACGGTGACGACGACGGGGATGTCGATCCTTTCCTTGAGCTTTCGTATCGTTTCGTTGTCCGTCGGCGCGTTGACGACCACGCCGATCGCGCCCTGGTACTCTGCGTCCATCGCGAGGTTGACCACGCGCTTGCCCGTCGTCGTTCCCCCGCCCACGCCGCAAAATACCGGCGCGTCCGCGGCAGTGAGCAGCGCGTGGGTGATGACGGGCTGCGGCGTAAACGGATACACCGCGATCACGGCATTCGCGTTGCAGTTGCGTATCAGCGCCACGTCGGTCGTGAACACGAGCGACTTGATGAGCTTGCCGAATATGCGGATACCGCATGCTTCGTCGATGGCCTCCGGCACGCGCACCATGTGCTTTCTCAGGTTTCCCTCAAAATCGGGTATGGTTTTTTCCATAAGCGTTCCCTTTGCGTCGTTTGTATTTTACATTTCCAGCATCGGCAGCAGCTTTGCGGCTTCTTTCGCGTCGCAGCGCTGCCGCACGGCTTCGCGCGCTTCCTCAATATCCACCGCGTCCGGATAATTCTTAAGTATCTCTCTCAAGCTTGTCACTGCGTCGAGGCGAATGAGGTTGCCGTGCGTATCGTGGTGGCGGCTGTTTTTGAGCGCATTCACCAGCCCTTCCGCAATGCCCTTCGCATAAGGCTCACCCGCGGAAGCGTACCTGCCCGCGGCCTGCAGCGTGATGCGCGCCGTGATGAATTTCACGTCGTCCATCTGTGCGGTAAAGCGCGCCATCGCCTCCCCCAGCAGCGCGCCCTTCGTGTCGCTCTTGGCGAGGCTGGCGGCCAGCATCGCGCCGATGTTGCGCTGGAACGAGTTTTCCGAATCAAACTTTGCACAGATGATGTCCAAAACATCGTATATCCAGTCTACCCTGTCTTCGGTGAGCGCCATCAGCTCATCCAGCGCCGATTTCCTGATAACGTCGTCCTTCGATTCAGTGCTTAATACGAGCCTTGCAATGTCTGCGTTCATATATCCTCCGCAAACCGCAATATTTCCTTGATATCGCTTTAATTTAATAATAATATAATATCACAAACCATCTTGGAGGGGAATTATGGCTTCCTGCGAAAACAAACAAGAGTGTACCTGCACGTATCCGTGCAGCCGCCACGGCAAATGCTGCGAATGCGTCGCGTACCATCGCCGCATGGACGAAGTGCCCGGCTGCCTATTCTCGAAGCAAGGCGAAGCGACATACGACCGTTCGATCGAAGCGCTGCGGCGCGACATGCACAAGCGCTGATCAGTATACCGTTTCTTGATCGTATTGTGAGTTAACCATATCGAGCAGCGCGTCGATATCGCGCTTAAATTCGGTGTCCGTCTGCAATTCCTTCTGCTTCAGCGTTTCCACGATTTCAAACGCGAACGCCTTCGCACCGTACCTGTCCCAGTCGGCGCGCATTTTGGGGTGAACGCAGCCGCCCGTGCTTTGCGCAAAGGCGAAGCGGTTCTCGCTGCCCGGCAAATCCGCCGTACCTGCCAGCAGCCTTTTCCCGTTTTCGCGGCATACGATCGCGTACACGCCGCCCGTCTGAAGCTTCTTTTTATATTCCGCGGCCGCCTGCCGCCTTTCCTGCTTATCCATTATCAATATCCCATCTGTTTCAGCATGCGTGACAACACGGAAAGCCGCTCCCCCAGCAGCTCGCCGTCCTTGACGAGCGCCTCCTGAAACAGCCGGATGTCCTCCTCGATCATCGGGTTATCGGCGCACACCGAAACCGTCATCGCGTCGCCCTGCAAGCCGATGCGGTCGATCTGCGGGCGCTGCTTGTCGTAAAGCTCCGGCTGGCGGTAGGCCTCGCGGAAGTACTGCATCGCGCGGCAGACGAGTATCGACAGGTCGATCACGCGGTGCAATGGCAGCTCCTCCGACTGGCGCGACCATTTCTCCCCCGTGTAGCGCCACACTTTGGCGGAGATATCGACGCGCCCGCGGTCGTTCCACTGCGCGAGGCCGAGTGACAGCCCCTGCGCGTCCGAGTTGTGCGCGTACCTTCCGTCGATATTCGCGTAATCCT